>NZ_JBSFNC010000065.1:0-47660 GCF_053586895.1 Amycolatopsis sp. NPDC003731
GTCGCGCCATGCACCGAGCGTATCGGAACAGTGTTATCGATGACCAGGGTGCGGATTTGACCTGGAGTGCACTCCAGGTCGTACTGTCGGGCACAGCGGCGTCTCCCGCTCCTGCCCGTAGGTGGCCAGCAGCGCCTGCGCCTCGATGGGGTCGCCCAGGCTCGTCCCGGTGCCGTGCGCCTCGACGAGGTCCACATCGGACGGTCCGAGGCCGGCGTTCGCCAGCGCGGCGCGGATCACCCGCTGCTGCGAAGGGCCGTTCGGGGCGGTGAGGCCGTTGGACGCGCCGTCCTGGTTCACCGCGCTGCCCCGCAGCACGGCCAGCACCTGGTGCCCGCGCTGCCGGGCGACCGACAGCCGCTCCAGCACGACCACGCTGATGCCCTCGGCGAGCACCATGCCGTCGGCGCCCGAGGCGAACGCCTTGCACCGGCCGTCCGCGGCCAGTCCCCGCTGCCGGGAGAAGACGACGAACGAGTCGGGGCCCGACATCACCATCGCGCCGCCGGCCAGTGCCATCGAGCAGTCGCCCTGGCGGAGGGCCTGCGCGGCGAGGTGCATCGCGACCAGCGACGACGAGCACGCGGTGTCGATCGTGACGGCCGGGCCCTCGAACCCGAACACGTAGGACACCCGGCCCGACGCCACGCTCGACGCCAGCCCGGTGCCCGCGAAGCTCTGCATCTCCGGCCCGGTCAGGCCGCCGCCGTAGCCCGAGCCGCCGGCGCCGGTGAACACGCCGACGTCGGTGCCCTTCAACGACGTCGGGTCGAGGCCGACGTGTTCCAGTGCTTCCCAGGACGCCTCCAGCAGCAGCCGCTGCTGCGGGTCCATGGCCAGCGCTTCCCGCGGCGAGATCCCGAAGAAGCCCGGGTCGAACAGGGCCGCGTCGTGGAGGAAGCCGCCCTGGTCGGTGTACGACGTCCCCGCGTGGTCGGGGTCCGCGTCGAACAGGGTGTCCAGGTCCCAGCCGCGGTCGGTGGGGAACTCCGACACGGCGTCGCCGCCCTCGGCCACCAGCCGCCACAGGTCGGCGGGGCCGGTGACGCCGCCGGGCAGCCGGCACGCCATGCCGACGATCGCGATCGGCTCGCTGGCGGCGGTGACCCGCTTCTTCAGCGTGCCGACCTCTTCGAGGGACTTCCGCAGCGCCTCGACGACCTTTTCATACGACGCACTCACCACTTGCTCCCCATCACTCGTCGCCGAAAGCCAGTTGCACGAGGTCGTCGACACCGAGGTCGGCGATCGACGGCTCTTCGGTCACGACGGCCGCGAGCGCGTGCCGCAGCCGGTCGCCGTCCGCGCCGTGCCCGTTCCCGGTGCTCTCCGGCACCAGCCGCGCGCTCAGGTACCGGGCCACGGCCAACGGGTTCGGGTAGTCGAAGACCAGCGTGGCGGGCAGCTTCAGGCCGGTCGCCTCGCGCAGCCGGTTGCGCAGCTCCACCGACGTCAGCGAGTCGAACCCGGTGTCCTTGAACGCGGTGTCCGGGCGGACCGCCTCCGGGCCGTCGTAGCCGAGCACGACCGCGACCTGCCCGCGCACCAGGTCGACGAGCCGCGCCTCCCGCTCGGCCGGGGCGAGCCCGGCCAGCCCCTGGTCCACAGTGGACACCGAACGGGCCTGGCTCCGGGCCGGCCGCACCAGGCCGCGGAACAGCACCGGCACCGCGCCCGCGCGCAGGGCGACCAGGTCGAGCTTGATCGGCACCAGCAGCGATTCGGCCATCCGCAGCCCGAGGTCGAACAGCTCCAGGCCCTCGGCCCGGCTCAGTTCCAGGACGCCGTTGCGGCCGGCCCGCGCGTGGTCGACCTCGCTGAGGTGGGCGGCCATGCCGCTGCTGCGCTCCCACAGGCCCCAGGCCAGGGACAGGCCGGGCAGGCCCGCGGCCCGGCGGTGGGCCATCGCCGCGTCCAGGAAGGCGTTGGCCGCCGCGTACGGGCCCTGGCCGCCGCCGCCCATCACGCCGGCGACGGACGAGAACACGACGAAGGCGCCGAGGTCCCGGTCCCGGGTGAGCTCGTCGAGGTGGCGGACCGCGTCGACCTTCGCCGCGTAGACGTTCGCCAGCTGCTCGGGGGTCAGCGCCTCGATCACGCCGTCCTCGAAGACGCCGGCGGTGTGCACCACCCCGGTCAGCTCCGGGAGGTCCGCGAGGAGAGCGGCCACCTGGCCGCGATCCGAGACGTCACAGGCCACGAAGGACACATCCGCGTCGGGCAGGTCACTGATCAGGTCCTTCGCGCCGTCGGCGTCCAGGCCCTGCCTGCTGGCCAGGACGAGCTTCCGCACGCCGTGCCGGGTCACCAGGTGCCGGGCCACCAGCGTGCCCAGCGATCCGGCGCCCGAGACCAGGACCGTGCCGTCCGGGTCGAACGCGGCGGGCGTGTCCGCGATCCGGGTGACGCGGGTCAGCCGGGGCACGAGCAGGGTCGTGCCGCGGACCGCGAGCTGCGGCTCGCCCGCGGCCAGGACGGCGTCCAGGGGGAGTTCGCCGTCGGTGTCCAGGAGGACGATCCGGTCCGGGTGTTCCGCCTGGGCGGACCGGACCAGGCCCCACACCGCCGCCGCCGCGGGGTCGGTCAGCGTGTGGTCGCCCCCGGCGGGCACCGCCCCGCGCGTGACGACGACCAGGCGTTCCGCTTCGGGTCCGGCCAGCCACGCCTGGAGCTTCTCCAGCACCCGGGTGGTCGCGGCCAGCGCGGAGTCACCTCCGGCGACCTCCAGGACTTCGGCGTCCTCCACGGCGGCCGTCAGCCGGCCCGCGGGGAGCTCGGTCCAGCCGACGCGGAACATCGCGTCGTGGCCCGGGCCGGCCGCGGCGCCCAGCTGCTCGGCCGAAACCGGCCGGGACACCAGCGAGTCCATGGTCAGGACCAGGCCGCCGGTCTCGTCGGCGGCTTCGACGGACAGCGCGTCCGAGCCGCTCGGCGAAAGCCGGACCCGCAGGGCCGAGGCACCGGCGGCGTGCAGGACCAGGCCGTTCCACGCGAAGGCGAGCACCGGCTCACCGGGCTCACCACCGACGGTCGCGGCCTGCAGGGCCGCGTCGAGCAGCGCCGGGTGGACGCCGAACCGGCCCGCGTCCTTGCGCAGGTCCTCGGGCAGCACGACCTCGGCGAAGACGTCGCCATCGCGCCGCCACACCGCCCGCAGCCCCTGGAACGCCGGCCCGTAGCCGTAACCCCGGTCGGCGAGGCCGGTGTAGAAGGTGCCGACGTCGACGCGCTCGGCGTCCGCGGGCGGCCAGGCCCGGAAGTCG
Source organism: Amycolatopsis sp. NPDC003731 (assembly GCF_053586895.1). Classification (NCBI taxonomy): domain Bacteria; kingdom Bacillati; phylum Actinomycetota; class Actinomycetes; order Pseudonocardiales; family Pseudonocardiaceae; genus Amycolatopsis; species Amycolatopsis sp. NPDC003731. Next base: position 3,264 of record NZ_JBSFNC010000065.1, read on the forward strand.
AACGCCGCGGCCTGGGCGGGCGCCGACGACAGGACGCCGGTGGCGTGCCGCGTCCAGCCGGTGCCGCCGTCACGCTGCGAGTAGACGTCCACCGTGCGCGAGCCGGTCTCGTCCGGGCCGCTCAGCGCGACCTGGACCCGGACCGCGCCCTGGGCGGGCACGACCAGCGGCGCCTCGATGATCAGCTCGTCGAGGGCGGTGCACCCGGCTTCGTCACCGGCCCGCACGGCCAGCTCGGCCAGCCCGGAGCCCGGGAGGATCACGACGCCGCCGACCGCGTGGTCGGCCAGCCACGGGTGCGTCCGCACCGACAGCCGCGAGGTGAAGACCAGGCCGTCGGACTGCGGCAGCTCGACGACCGCGCCGAGCAGCGGGTGGTCGGCCGCCGCCTGGCCCAGCGAGGCCGCGTCGGTCGCGGACTCGGCCGGCCGGAGCCAGTAGTGCCGGTGGTCGAAGGCGTACTTGGGCAGGTCGACCCGGCCGGCCGGAGGCAGCACCGCGGTCCAGTCGAGCGCCACACCCCGGACGAACAGCTCGGCCATCGACGTCAGCAGGCGGCGGAGGCCACCGTCGTCGCGCCGCAGCGACCCGGTCACCACCGCGTCGTCGCTGATCTCGCTGAGTGGCTGGACCAGCACCGGGTGCGCGCTGACCTCGACGAACACGCCGTGGCCCTGGCGGCCGAGCTCGGCCACCGCCGGGCCGAACCCGACCCGGTTGCGCAGGTTCCGGTACCAGTAGCCGCCGTCCACGACACCGTCGGTGATCCAGTCGCCGGTGAGCGTCGAGAAGAACGGCACCTCCGGGGCCTGCGCCTCGATCCCGGCCAGGGTTTCGGCGAGCAGGTCCTCGATGGCTTCGACCTGGTTGGTGTGGGACCCGTAGTCCACGGCCACCCGCCGGACGCGGACGTCCTGCCCGGACAGCGCTTCGACGACCTCGTCGAGGGCCCGGGCTTCCCCGGCGATCACCACGGAGGTGGGGCTGTTGACCGCGGCCACCTGCACCCGGTCGGCCCACGGCGCCAGCCACGCGGTGGCTTCTTCTTCGCTCAACGCGACCGAGGCCATGCCGCCGCGGCCGGCCAGCCGGGTGGCGATCGCCTGGCTGCGCAGGGCCACGACCTTCGCCGCGTCCTGCAGCGACAGCGCGCCCGACACGCAGGCGGCGGCGATCTCGCCCTGGGAGTGCCCCACCACGGCGTCCGGCCGCACGCCGGCGGCCTGCCACACCGCGGCCAGGCCGACCATCATCGCGAAACTGGCCGGCTGCACGACGTCGACGCGGTCCAGCAGGTCGGCGTCCCCGCGCAGCACGTCGAGCAGCGACCAATCGGTCCACGGCTCCAGCGCCGCCGCACACTCGGCGACCCGCTCGGCGAACACCGGGGACTCTTCGAGCAGCGCCCGGCCCATGCCGGCCCACTGCGAGCCCTGGCCCGGGAAGACCCAGACGAGCTTGCCCGGCGCCCCCGCCCGGCCGGTGACCACCGCGGCGGTGTCTTCGCCGCGGGCCAGCGCTTCCAGGCCCGTCACGGCTTCTTCGCGGGAGCCCGCGACGACGACCGCGCGTTCGGTCAGTGCGGCCCGGTTCGTCACCAGTGCCCGGGCCACGCCCGCCAGCGGCGCGTCACCCGCCGCGAACCCGGCGAGCCGGCCGGCCTGGGCGGCCAGGGAAGCCGTGCTGCGGGCGGAAACCACGACCGGCACCACGGGCACCTCGGGCGTGGGCACCGGCTCTTCGGCGGGCGCCTCTTCCAGGATCAGGTGCGCGTTCGTGCCGCTGACGCCGAACGCGGACACCCCGGCCCGGCGCGGCCGGCCGGTGCGCGGCCACTCGCGAGCCTCGGTCAGCAATTCGACCGCCCCGGCGGACCAGTCCACCTCGGGGGTCGGTTCGTCGACGTGCAGCGTCGGCGGCAGGACTTCGTGCCGCAGCGCCTGCACCATCTTGATCACGCCCGCGACCCCCGCCGCGGCCTGCGCGTGGCCGATGTTCGACTTGAGCGAGCCGAGCCACAGCGGCGTCTCGCGGTCCTTGCCGTAGGTGGCGATCAGGGCCTGCGCCTCGATCGGGTCACCCAGCGTGGTCCCGGTGCCGTGCGCTTCGACGGCGTCCACATCGGACGGTGCCAGCCCGGCACTGGCCAGGGCCCGCCGGATCACCCGCTGCTGCGAGGGCCCGTTCGGGGCGGTCAGGCCGTTGGACGCGCCGTCCTGGTTGACCGCGCTGCCGCTCAGCACGGCCAGGATCCGGTGGCCGCGTTCGCGGGCCACGGAAAGCCGTTCGAGGACGAGCACGCCGACGCCCTCGGCCCAGCCGGTGCCGTCGGCCGCGGCGGCGAACGCCTTGCAGCGCCCGTCGACGGCGAGGCCCCGCTGGCGGGAGAACTCCACGAACGCACCGGGGTTCGCCATCACCGTCGCACCGCCGGCCAGGGCCATCGAGCACTCGCCCTGCCGCAGGGACTGCGCGGCGAGGTGCATCGCGACCAGCGACGACGAACACGCCGAGTCGATCGTCACGGCCGGGCCTTCGAACCCGAACACGTACGACACCCGGCCGGACGCCACGCTCGACGACCCGCCTGTGCCCGCGAAGCCCTCCAGCTCCGGGGTGACGACGCTGTCCCCCGGCGCCACGTAGCCCTGGCCGAACATGCCGGTGAACACGCCGACGTCGGTGCCCTTGAGCGAAAGCGGGTCGACCCCGGCGTCTTCCATGGCCTCCCATGAGGACTCCAGGAGCAGCCGCTGCTGCGGGTCCATGGCGACGGCTTCGCGCGGCGAGATCCCGAAGAAGCCCGCGTCGAAGAGGCCGGCTTCGTGCAGGAACCCGCCGTGCCGGGTGTAGGTCTTGCCCGGACGGGCCGGGTCCGGGTCGTAGATGCTCTCGAGGTCCCAGCCGCGGTCGGCCGGGAACTCCGACACCGCGTCGCGGCCCTCGGCGACCAGGCGCCAGAGGTCCTCGGGACCGGCGACACCGCCCGGCAGGCGGCAGGCCATGCCGACGATGGCGATCGGCTCGTCGAGGTCGGCCTTCGCGGCCGCCGCGGTCACCGGCGTCTCGGCCGCGCCGCCGAGTTCCTCGCGCAGGTGCCGGGCGAGGGCCTGGGGGTTCGGGTAGTCGAAGACCAGCGTCGCGGGCAGCTTGAGCCCGGTGGCGGTCCGCATCCGGTTGCGCAGCTCGACCGCGGTCAGCGAGTCGAAGCCGGCGTCCTTGAACGCGGTGTCCACGCGGACGGCGTTCGCGTCGGCGTGCCCGAGCACGGCCGCCACCTGCGCCCGGACCAGGTCCAGGAGCAGGGTGAGCTGGTCCGCCGGGGCGAGCCCGGCCAGCCGGGCGGCCAGTCCAGTGTCCACAGTGGACGACGTGCGAGCCTGCCGGCGGCCCGCGCGGACCAGGCCGCGCAGCAGGTGTGGCACGGTCCCGCCCGCGGCGGCGTCGGCGCGCACCCCGCGCAGGTCCAGCTTGGCCGGCACCAGCAGCGATTCCGCTGACGGCAGGGCCGCGTCGAACAGGTCCATGCCCTCGTCCTGGGTCATGATCTGCAGGCCGCCGCGGCGGCTCATCCGGGCCCGGGTGGCTTCGTCGGTGTTGGCCGCCATGCCGGTGCTCTGGTCCCAGAGGCCCCACGCCAGCGACAGGCCCGGCAGGCCCGCGGCCCGGCGGTGGGCCATCAGGCCGTCCAGGAAGGCGTTCGCCGCGGCGTAGCTGCCGCTGCCCGCGCCCATGAACACCGCCGAGACCGAGGAGTAGACGACGAAGGCGTCGAGGTCCCGGTCGCGGGTCAGTTCGTCGAGGTGCCGGACGGCGTCGACCTTGGGGCCGAACACCCGGGCCAGCCGGTCCCGGTCGAGCGTCTCGATGACACCGGCGTCGAGGACGCCGGCGGTGTGCACCACGGCGGTCGGCCGGTGCTCGTCGAGCAGAGCGGCCACCTGGGCGCGGTCGGAGACGTCACACGCCACCACCGACACTTCCGCGGCCAGCTCGGCGACCAGCTCCGCCACACCCTCGGCGTCCGGGCCCCGCCGGGAAGCCAGCACCAGCCTCCGCACGCCGTGGCGTTCGACCAGGCGCCGGGCGACCAGGCTGCCGAGCGCGCCGGCGCCCGAGATCAGGACCGTCCCGTCCGGGCGGAACACGGCGTCGCCGCCCTGCTCCGCGCGGGCGATCCGGGGCACGAAGAACTTCCCGCCGCGCACGGCGACCTGGGGCTCGTCGCTCGCCAGGACCGCACCGAGCGGGAGTTCGCCGTCGGTGTCGAGCAGGATGATCCGGTCGGGGTTTTCCGCCTGCGCGGCCCGGACCAGACCCCACACAGCCGCTCCGGCCGGGTCGGTCACGTCACGGACCGCACCGCGGGTCACCACGACCAGCCGGGCTTCCTCCCCCGCGCCGGCGAGGAACGTCTGCACGGCTTCCAGCACCCGGGCGGTCAGGTCCAGGGGCTCTTCGCCGGACGCTTCGAGCACCTCGACCTGATCCGGCACCACATCGTCCACAAGGGACACTTCGGTCCAGTCGACCCGGTACAGCGATCCGGCGCGGGCCTGCCCGGCCGAGAACTGCCGGGCCACGACCGATTCCGCCGTGACGACCGGGCCGCCGGTTTCGTCCGCCGCCTGGAGGACGCCGCCGGGCACCAGCCGCACCCGCAGCGCCGAGGCGCCCGCGGCGTGCAGGACCACATTGTGCCACTCCGCCGGCTGTTCGTCGTCCGCCAGCGCCGGGCGCAGGGCCGCGTCCAGCAGCGCCGGGTGGATGCCGAACGCACCGGCGTCCTGCCCCTCGGGCAGCGCGACCTCGGCGAAGAGCTCCTCGCCGCGCCGCCACCCGCCGTCGGCCTGTTCGGCACCGGCGGGCGGCCACACCGTGAAGTCGAACGGCTCGGACGCCGGGGCGGTGGCCGCGAGGTGCCCGGTCGCGTTCCGGGTCCAGTCTTCGTCGCCTTCGCGCTGCGAATACACGTCGACCGTGCGTTCGCCGCTCACGACGACCTGCACCCGCAGGCCGCCGCTCTCCGGCAGGACCAGAGGTTTCTCGACGGTCAGGTCGGTGAGGACCGGGCACCCGGCTTCGTCCCCGGCCCGCACGGCCAGCTCGACCAGGGCGGAGCTCGGGACGCCGTCGGCGAGCCACGGGTGGGTCCGCGCCGAGAGGCGCGAGGTGAAGACCAGGCCGCCGGACTGCGGCAGGGAAACGACCGCCCCGAGCAGTGGGTGATCGGCCCCGGCCAGGCCCAGCGCGGGCGCGTCGGCCGCAACGGGCGGGCTGAGCCAGAAGTGCTGGTGGTCGAAGGCGTACGTCGGCAGCTCGACGCGGGCCGGCGGCGCCATCGTGGTCCAGTCGACCGGGACGCCCCGGACGAACAGCTCGGCCATCGAGGTCAGCAGCCGCCGCGTCCCGCCGTCCTGCCGCCGCAGGGTTCCGGTGACGACGGCGTCGACCTCGGTGCTGTCCACCACGTCGGTGATCGGCTGGACCAGCACCGGGTGCGCGCTGACCTCGACGAACACGCCGTGGCCCTGGGTGAGCAGCTCGGCCACGGCCGGGCCGAAGCCGACCTGGTTGCGCAGGTTCCGGTACCAGTAGCCTCCGTCGACGACCCCGGCTCCGGTGATCCATTCGCCGGTGACGGTCGAGTAGAACGGCACGACCGGTGCCTGGGCGGTGATCCCGGCCAGGGTCTCGGCGAGGGTGTCCTGGATGTCTTCGACGTGCCGGGTGTGGGACGCGTAGTCCACCGCCACCCGCCGGCCACCGAGGGCTTCGACGGCCTCGGTGAGCGCTTCGGCGTCACCGGCGATCACCACCGAGGCCGGGCCGTTGACGGCGGCGATCTCGACGCGGCCGTCCCACGGCGCGAGCCGCGCGGCCACCTCGTCGTGGCCGAGCTGAACCGACGCCATGCCTCCACGGCCGGACAGCTCCGCCGCGATCGCCTGGCTGCGCAGCGCAACCACCTTCGCGGCGTCCTCAAGGGACAGTGCACCGGCGACGCAGGCGGCGGCGATCTCGCCCTGGGAGTGCCCCAGGACGGCGTCCGGCACGACCCCGGCCGACGCCCACACGGCGGCCAGCCCGACCATCACCGCGAAACACGCCGGCTGCAGCACGTCGACCCGGTCCAGGTCGCCCTCGCCACGGAGGACGTCCAGCAGCGACCAGTCGACCCACGGCTCCAGCGCGGCGGCGCACTCGGTGATCCGCTCGGCGAACACCGGGGACGCGTCCAGGAGCTCGCGGCCCATGCCCGCCCACTGCGTGCCCTGGCCGGGGAACACCCAGACGGTCTTGCCGGGCATTCCGGCGGTGCCGGTGACCAGGCCGGTTGCGCTCTCGCCGCGGGCCAGGGCGGTCAGGCCCTCCCGGGCTTCCGCGGCCGAGCCGGCCACGACGACGGCACGGTCGGTCAGCGTCGCCCGGGTCGACAGCAGGGCCCCGGCCACGCGGGTCAGCGGGACGTCGCCGTCGAGGAAGTCCGCCAGCCGGGCGGCCTGGCCCGCCAGGGATGCGGTGCTGCGCGCGGACACCACGACCGGCACGACACCGTCGGGCACGTCCGCCTCGGAAGGCTCCTCGGCGGGCGCCTCTTCGAGGATGAGGTGCGCGTTGGTGCCACTGATGCCGAACGACGAGACGCCGGCCCGGCGCGGGTGGCCGTTGCGGGCCCACTCGCGGCCTTCGGTCAGCAGCTCGACCGCGCCCGCGGACCAGTCCACCTGCTTGGTGGGTTCCTGCACGTGGAGGGTCGGCGGCAGGGTGTCGTGCCGCAGCGCCTGGACCATCTTGATGACGGCCGCCACGCCCGCGGCGGCCTGGGTGTGGCCGATGTTCGACTTCAGCGAGCCGAGCCACAACGGCGTCTCGCGGTTCTTGCCGTAGGTGGCCAGGAGCGCCTGTGCCTCGATCGGGTCGCCCAGGGCGGTGCCGGTGCCGTGCGCCTCGACGGCGTCCACTTCGGACGGTTGCAGCCCGGCCGTGGTCAGCGCGGCCCGGATCACCCGCTGCTGCGACGGGCCGTTCGGGGCGGTGAGGCCGTTCGACGCACCGTCCTGGTTGACCGCGCTGCCGCGGAGCACGGCGAGCACCTGGTGCCCGCGCTCGCGGGCCACCGAAAGCCGTTCGAGGACGACGATGCCGACGCCCTCGGACAGGACGGTCCCGTCCGCGCCGTCGGCGAACGCCTTGACCCGGCCGTCCTCGGCCATGCCGCGCTGCCGCGACATGCCGATGACCCCGATCGGCGAGCCCATCACGGCGACCCCGCCGGCCAGCGCCATCGTGCACTCGCCCTGCCGGAGTGCCTGCGCCGCCAGGTGGATCGCCACCAGCGACGACGAGCACGCCGTGTCCACGGTGACCGCCGGGCCTTCGAACCCGAAGGTGTAGGACACCCGGCCGGAGGCCACGCTGCCCGCGGTGGCCGTGGTGACGAAGCCTTCGAGTTCGGCGGGCATGTTGCTCAGGGACTCGAGGTAGTCATGGATGGAGACGCCGGAGAAGACGCCGACGGCGTCGCCGCGGGCCTTCGTCGGGTCGATGCCCGCGCGCTCCAGGGCTTCCCAGGACGCTTCGAGCAGCAGGCGCTGCTGCGGGTCCATGGCCAGGGCTTCGCGCGGCGAGATGCCGAAGAAGCCCGGGTCGAACTGCGCGGCTTCGTGCAGGAAGCCGCCTTGCCGGATGTAGGCCGTGCCCGGGCGCTCCGGGTCGGAGTCGAACAGGCCGTCCAGGTCCCAGCCGCGGTCCTCGGGGAACGCGGACATGCCGTCGCGGCCTTCGGCGACCATCCGCCACAGGTCGTCCGGGCTCAGCACCCCGCCCGGCAGGCGGCAGGCCATGCCGACGATGGCGATCGGCTCGCCCGCGTCCGCGGCGACCGCGGTCGGCGCGGCGGGCGCCCCGGCGACGGTCTCCCCCAGTTCCTCACGCAGGTGCCGGGCGAGCGCGACCGGCGTCGGGTAGTCGAAGACGAGCGTGGCGGGCAGCTTGACGCTCGTCGCCGCGCTCAGCCGGTTGCGCAGCTCGACCGCGGTCAGCGAGTCGAAGCCGAGGTCGCTGAACCCCTTGGTGCCCTGGGCCAGCTCGGGCGCGTTGAAGCCGAGCACCGCGGCCGCCTCGGTCTGGACGATGCCCAGCAGGACCGCTTCCTGCTCCTCGGCTGGCCGCCCGGCGAGCTTGTGGACCAGACCGCCGCCACCACTGGCGGCCGCCGTCCGGGCCACCCGGCGGCTCGCGCGGACCAGGCCGCGCAGCAGGTGCGGGACCTCCCCGCCGCCGCGCAGGGTCTTCAGGTCGAGCTTGATCGGGACCAGCAGCGCCTGCTCGGAAGCCAGGCCGATGTCGAAGATGTCGAGGGCTTCGGCGGGCGTCATGGCGAGCACGCCGCCGCGGCTCATCCGGGCCTGGTCGGTGGCGGACAGGTGCGCGGTCAGGCCGTCGGCCTGTTCCCACAGGCCCCACGCCAGGGACACGCCCGGCAGACCCGCCGCGCGGCGCCCGGCCATCAGGCCGTCGAGGAAGGCGTTGGCCGCCGCGTAGTTGCCCTGCCCGGCCGAGCCCATGAGCGCGGCCGCGGAGGAGAACACGACGAAGGCGTCGAGTTCGCTGTCCCGGGTCAGCTCGTCGAGGTGCCGGACGGCGTCGACCTTGGGCGCGAACACCCCGGCCAGCCGCTCACGGTTCAGTGCTCCGATGACGCCGTCGTCGAGCAGGCCGGCCAGGTGCACGACGCCGGTCGGGCGGTGCTCGGCCAGGAGCGCGGCGACCTGGTCGCGGTCGGAGACGTCGCAGGCGACCACGGACACGTCCGCGCCCTGCCCGGTCAGCTCGGCGAGGAGGTCTTCGGCAGCCACGCCTCGACGACTCGCGAGGACCAGGCGCCGGACGCCGTGCCGGGCGACCAGGTGCTTCGCCACGAGCGCGCCGAGCGAGCCGGTGCCGCCGGTGAGCAGGACCGTCCCGTCCGGACTGAACACCGCGGGCGCATCGGGCACCTCGCCGGCCGCGCGGGCCAGCCGTGGGACGGAGAACGCACCGCCGCGCACCGCGACCTGCGGCTCGCCAGTGGCCAGCACCGCACCCAGCGGCAGCTCGCCGTCGGTGTCGACGAGGACGATCCGGCCCGGGTTCTCCGCCTGGGCGGCCCGCACCAGGCCCCACACGGCGGCCCCGGCCGGGTCGGTCACCTCGCGGACCGCACCGCGGGTCACGACGACCAGGCGGGCTTCCTCGGCCGCGCCGTCGAGCCACGCCTGCACGGCTTCCAGCACCCGGCTGGTCAGGTCCAGGGGCGCACCGCCGACGGCTTCGAGCACCTCGACGTGGTCCGTGGCGACGGGTTCGGCCGCGGGCAGGTCGGCCCAGTCCACCTGGAACAGCGAGTCGCGCTCCTCGCCCGCCGCCGTCTCCAGCTGCGCGGCCGAAACCTCGCGGGACACCAGCGAATCCATGGTGACGACCAGGCCACCGGTCTCGTCGGCGGCCTGGAACGTCAGCGCGTCCGGCCCGCCCGGCGCGACCCGCACCCGCAGCGCCGAGGCTCCCACGGCGTGCAGGACCAGGCCGTTCCACGCGAACGGCAGCACGTTGCGGTCGTCGTCCGGGTTGGCGAAGGCGTTGGTGTGCAGAGCGGCGTCCAGCAGCGCGGGGTGGAGGCCGAACTTGCCGGCGTCCTCGCGGTGGTCGTCGGGCAGCGCGACCTCGGCGAACACCTCGTCACCGCGGCGCCAGACCGCCCGCATGCCCTGGAACGCGCCGCTGTAGGCGTAACCGCGTTCGGTCAGGTCGGAGTAGAAGTTCCCGACGTCGATCGGCTCGGCCCCGGCGGGCGGCCAGGCGGCGAAGTCGAAGCGGCCCGGTTCCCGGGACGTCGACGCGCCGAGGAGGCCGGTCGCGTGCCGGGTCCAGTCGTCGCCGTCGTCCCGCATGGAGAAGACGTCCACCGCGCGGGAGCCGGTTTCGTTCGGCCCGCTCACCGCGACCTGCACGCGGACCCCGCCGCGTTCGCCGAGCACCAGCGGCGCCTCGATGACGAGCTCTTCCAGGACCCCGAAGCCGAGTTCGTCCCCGGCCCGCAGGGCGAGGTCGACGTAGACCGTGCCCGGGATGAGCACCACCCCGCCGATCGCGTGCCCGGCCAGCCACGGGTGCGTCTTCAGCGACAGCCGCGAGGTGAAGACCAGGCCGTCGGACTGCGGCAGCGGGACGACCGCGCCGAGCAGCGGGTGGTCGGCCCCGGCGAGACCCAGCGAAACCGCGTCGGTCGCCGCCCCGCCCATCCGCAGCCAGTAGTGCTGGTGGTCGAAGGCATACGTCGGCAGCTCGACCCGCCGGGACGGCGGGAGCACGCCGGACCAGTCCACGGTCACGCCGCGCACGAAGAGCTCGGCCGCCGAGGCCAGCAGGCGCCGGAGGCCGCCGTCCTCGCGCCGCAGCGTCCCGGTCACGACGGCTTCGGCGTCGTCGACGAGTTCGTTGATCGGCTGGACCAGCACCGGGTGGGCGCTGACCTCGACGAACACCCGGTGACCCTGCTCGAGCAGGGCGGCCACGGCCGGGCCGAACCGGACCTGGCGGCGCAGGTTGCGGTACCAGTAGCCGCCGTCGAGGACGCCGGCGTCTTCGACCCACTCGCCGGTGACGGTCGAGTAGAACGGCACCTCCGGGGCCTGCGCGCGGATCCCGCCGAGCATCTCGGCCAGTGCGTCGCGGGCGGCTTCGACGTGCCGGGTGTGGGAGGCGTAGTCCACCGCGACCCGCCGGATCCGGACCCCCTGGTCGTCGAGCGCGTCGAGGGCTTCGTCCAGGGCTTCGGCGTCGCCGGCGATGACCACGGACGTCGGCCCGTTGACCGCCGCGACCTCCACCCGGCCCGCCCACGGCTCGATCCGCGCGGTCGCGTCCTCTTCGCTCAGCGCGACCGAGGCCATCCCGCCGCGGCCGGCCAGTGAGGCGGCGATCGCCTGGCTGCGCAACGCAACCACCTTCGCCGCGTCGTCGAGGGACAACGCGCCCGACACGCACGCGGCCGCGATCTCGCCCTGCGAGTGGCCCACCACGGCCTCGGGCTCGACGCCGAGCGAGGCCCACACGGCCGCGAGCCCGACCATCACGGCGAAGCTCGCCGGCTGCACGACGTCGACCCGGTCCAAGAGATCGGCGTCGCCGCGGAGGACATCGGTCAGCGACCAGTCGACCCACCGGCCGAGCGCGGTCTCGCACTCGGCGATCCGGGCGGCGAACACCGGCGAAGCGTCGAGGAGCTCGCGGCCCATCCCGGCCCACTGCGTCCCCTGGCCCGGGAAGACCCAGACGACCTTGCCCGGCGCACCCGAGCCGCGGCCGGTCAGCAGGCCGGGGGCACTCTCGCCGCGGGCCAGCGCCTGCAGCCCGGTGACGGCTTCTTCGTTCGAACCGGCGACGACGACCGCGCGTTCGCTGAGCATCGCGCGGCCGGACACCAGCGTCCCGGCGACGTCCGCGAGCGGAACGTCGCCGACCTCCGCCAGCCGACCGGCCTGGGCCGCCAGCGAAGCCGCGGTCGCGGCCGACACCACCAGCGGCACGACGCCCGCGGGCGCCGGCTCGTACGTCACCGGCTCCTCTTCGGGCGCTTCTTCGAGGATCATGTGCGCGTTGGTGCCGCTGGCGCCGAACGCGGAGATCGCGCCACGGCGCGGGTGGCCGTTGCGCGGCCACTCGCGGCCTTCGGTCAGCAGCTCGATGGAGCCGGCCGACCAGTCGACCTGCGGCGTGGGCGCGTCGACGTGCAGGGTGGCCGGGAGCTGCCCGTGCCGCAGCGACTGGATCATCTTGATCACGCCGGCCACGCCGGACGCCGCCTGCGTGTGCCCGACGATCGACTTGACCGAGCCGAGCCACAACGGCGTCTCGCGGTCTTTCCCGTAGGTGGCCAGCAGGGCCTGGACCTCGATCGGGTCGCCGAGCACGGTCCCGGTGCCGTGCCCCTCCACGGTGTCCACATCGGACGGTGCCAGCCCGGCGGCGGCGAGGGCCTTGCGGATGACGCGCTGCTGGGCCGGGCCGTTCGGCGCGGTCAGGCCGTTCGACGCGCCGTCCTGGTTGACCGCGCTGCCGCGAATGACGGCCAGGACCTGGTGCCCGCGTTCGCGGGCCACCGAGAGCCGCTCCAGCAGCAGGACGCCGACGCCCTCGGCCCAGCCGGAGCCGTCGGCGGCCGCGGCGTAGGACTTGCAGCGCCCGTCGAAGGCCAGGGCGCGCTGCCGCGCGAAGCCGACGAACCCGCCCGGCGTGGCCATCACGGTCGAGCCACCGGCCAGGGCCATCGAGCACTCACCGCGGCGAAGGGCTTGTGCGGCAAGGTGAATCGCCACCAGCGACGACGAGCACATGGTGTCGACGGTGACCGCGGGGCCTTCGAGGCCGAGCGTGTACGCGACCCGGCCGGAGGCGACGCCGCCCGCGGTGCCCAGCGCGCGCTCCAGGCTCATGAAGCCCTCGAACCCGCTGAGGTCGGGGGCGTAGTCCTGGTGGACGACCCCGGCGTAGACGCCGATGTCGCTGCCCCGCACCGAATGCGGGTCGATGCCGGCCCGTTCGAGGGTCTCCCAGGACACCTCCAGGAGCTGCCGCTGCTGCGGGTCCATGGCGAGGGCCTCGCGCGGCGAGATGCCGAAGAACCCGGCGTCGAACTGGGCCGCGTCCTGCAGGAAGGCGCCTTCGCGCACGTACGTCGTGCCCGGGTTGTCGGGGTCCGGGTGGTAGAGGCCCTCGACGTCCCAGCCGCGGTCCTCCGGGAAGCCGGTGTAGACGTCGGCGCCTTCGGACACCACGCGCCAGAAGTCCTCCGGGCCGCGGATCCCGCCCGCGTAGCGGCAGGCCATGGAGACGATCGCGATGGGCTCCGCCGCGGCCGCGGTGAGCGCGGCGTTCTCCTGCTGGAGGCGGACGTTCTCCTTCAGCGAAGCGCGCAGTGCGTCAACGATCTGCTCGTTCGGCGCGGACATGTTCTTCCTCCACGATTCGTTCGCCATCGGCGGTCAGCTCGTCTGCCCGAGGGCCCGTTGCACGAGACCGGAGATGTCCAGTGCGTCGATCAGTTCTGCGTCGTCGGCGGTGGCCGGTGCGGGGACCTCCGGCTCCGGGCCGGTTTCCGCTTCGGCCAGGCCGAGCAGGGCTTCCAGGACGCCCGCTTCCTTGAACCGGGCGAACGGCACGGCCGCGAGGACCCGCCGGAGGTCGTCTTCCCGCCCGTCCAGCCCGTCGTCGGCCTCCCGGAGGAGTTCGACGCGCAGGTAGCCGACCAGCGCCTCCGGGGTGGGGTAGTCGAAGATCAGCGTCGCGGGCAGCTTGAGCCCGGTGGCCGCGTGCAGGCTGTTGCGGAGGTTGACCGCGGCCAGGGAGTCGAAGCCGACCTCCTGGAACGCCTGCCGCGGGCCGATGCCCTCGGCGCCGCTGTGGCCGAGGACGGTCGAGGCGTGCCCGCGGACCAGCTTCAGCAGGATGCGGTTCTGCTCGGCGTCCGGGACCGCCCGCAGGGAGTCCGCGAGCGACGCCGCGGTGTCGCCGTCTTCGCCGTCGTCCTGCGTCGCCTGGAGGATCGCCTTCGCTTCGGGGAGATCGGCGAACAGCGGGCTGGGCCGCACCGACGTGAACGCGGGGATGAAGGCACCCCAGTCCATGTCGGCCACCGCCACGGCCTTCTCGTTGCCCGCGACGGCCTGCACCATCGCGGTCACCGCCAGCGGCGGCGCCATCGGGAGGACACCGCGGCGGCGCAGCTGGGCGAGGGCGGCCTCGTCCATGCCGATGCCGATCTCGTCCAGGGCGCCCCAGGCGATCGACGTCGCCTTGAGGCCGCGGGCCCGGCGCCATTCGACCAGGGCGTCGAGGACGGCGTTCGCCGCACCGGCCGGGCCCTGGCCGCCACCGCCCCAGATGCCGGCGATCGAGGAGAACACGACGAAGGCGTCGAGCGGGGTGTCCTCGAACAGCTGGTCCAGCCACACGGCGGTGGTCACCTTGGCGGTGAACACCTCGTCGAGGTCGGCCCGCCCGGTGTCGTCGACCGAGCTGGTCTGCGCGATGTCGGCGGCGTGCACCACCGCGGTGACCTCCGACTCCGCCACCAGCCGCGTGATCGCGTCCCGGTCGCCGTCGGCGCAGGACTCGACCGTGGTGCCGGACCCGGCCAGCTCGGCCCGCAGGTCCTCGACGCCGTCGGTGCCGGTGACGATGAGCCGCTCGGCGCCGGACCGCGCGAGCCAGGCCGAGGCGTGCCGGCCGAGCCCTTCGGCCCCACCGGTGACCAGGACCGTGCCGCGGGGTTCCCACTTGCCCGTCGCGGACTCCGGCACCGGCTTGCGGACCAGCCGCCGGTGGTAGACGCCGGACCGGCGGACCGCGAGCTGGTCCTCGCCGCCGGCGCCGTTCAGGACCCCGAGCAGGGCTTGGGCCGTGCGCGCGTCGATCGCGGCCGGCAGGTCGACCAGGCCGCCCCACCGGTCGAGGCGCTCCAGCGCGACGGCGCGGCCGAGGCCCCACACGGCCGCCTGGGCCGGTGCGGTGACGGCGTCCTGGATGCCGATGTTCACCGCGCCGGAGGTGAGGCACCACAGCGGCGCGGTGACGTTGGCGTCACCCAGGGCCTGGACCAGCGCGAGGGTCGAAGCGGTGATCTCGGTGGCGTCCGCGGGCCCGCCGTCGAGCGCGAGCAGCGACAGGACGCCGTCGAGGTCGTGGACACCGCGCAACCGCTCGGCCAGCTGGTCCCTCGACGGGTCCTCGATCTCCAGCCGGACGAGGTCGAGGCCCTGGCCGGCCAGCTCCTTCAGCAGCGCGTCGGAGGTGCCGGCCGGGACGACGGCCAGCCAGCGCCCGCCCGGCACGCCGGTGGCTTCGCGCTCCAGGGGCTGCCAGGTGACCTGGTACCGCAGCTTTTCGGCGGTCGACCGCTCGCGGCGCCGGTCCCGCCACCCGGCCAGCACGGGCACCACGGTGCTGAGCGCCCCGCGCTGTTCCGGCACCAGGTCGAGCAGCTCGGCCAGACTGTCCACATCGGACTGTTCGACGGCGGTCCAGAACTCGGCGTCCACGCCTTCGGCGGCGGCTTCGGTGGTTTCGGCTTCGTGCAGCCAGTAGTGGCGGCGGTCGAAGGCGTACGTCGGCAGGTCGACCCAGCCGGCCGCGGGCAGCGTCGCGGCCCAGTCGACCGCCACGCCCCGGACGAACAGCTCGGCCGCCGAGGCCAGCAGGCGCCGGAGCCCGCCGTCTTCGCGCCGCAGCGAGCCGGTCACCACGGCGTCGTCGCTGATCTCGCTCAGCGGCTGGACCAGCACCGGGTGGGCGCTGATCTCGACGAACACGGTGTACCCCAGCCCGGCCAGGGCCGCGGCCGACGGGCCGAACCGCACCTGCTGCCGCAGGTTCCGGTACCAGTAGCCGCCGTCGACGACGCCCTTCTCGAGCCACGCGCCGAGAACGGTGGAATAGAACGGAATCTGCGGCGCCTGCGCGTCGATCCCGGCCAGGGTCCGGTCCAGGGTGCCGGCGAGGTCTTCGACGTGCCGGGTGTGCGAGGCGTAGTCCACCGCGACCCGCCGCACCCGGACACCGTCGGCTTCGAGGGCTCCGAGGGCCTCGTCCAAGGCCTGCGCGTCGCCCGCGATGACGACCGAGGACGGGCTGTTGACCGCGGCCACCTCGACCCGGTCCGCCCACGACGTCAGCCGCGCGACCGCGTCTTCCTCGCTCAAGGCAACCGACGCCATGCCACCGCGGCCGGCCAGTTCCGCGGCGATCGCCTGGCTGCGCAACGCGACCACCTTGGCCGCGTCGTCCAGCGACAGCGCCCCGGACACGCACGCGGCGGCGATCTCGCCCTGCGAGTGGCCCAGCACGGCATCGGGGACGACACCCAGGGAGTCCCACACGGCGGCGAGGCCGACCATCATCGCGAAGCTCGCGGGCTGCACGACGTCGACGCGGTCCAGCAGGTCGGCGTCGCCGCGCAGGACGTCGAGCAGCGACCAGTCCGTCCACTGCTCCAGCGCGGAGGCGCAGTCCTTGATCCGCTCGGCGAACACCGGCGACGAGTCCAGGAGGTCCCGGCCCATGCCGAGCCACTGCGAGCCCTGGCCGGGGAAGACCCAGACGACCTTGCCGGGCTTCCCCGCGGTCCCGGTCACGACGCCGGGCGCGTTCTCGCCGCGAGCCAGTGCCTGCAGGCCTTCCTGCGCCTCGCCGGCCGAGCCCGCGATGACGACCGCGCGCTCGTTCAGCGTCGCGCGGCCCGAGACCAGGGCCTTGGCGACCCCGGCCGGCGACTCGTCTTCGAGCACCGCGGCCAGCCGGCCGGCCTGCCCGGCCAGGGATCCGGTGCTGCGCGCGGACACCACCAGTGGCACGACGGACGCCTTCGCTTCGGCCGCGGGTTCCTCGGCGGGGCCTTCCTCGATGATCAGGTGCGCGTTCGTGCCGCTGGCGCCGAAGGAGGACACGCCGGCCCGGCGCGGACGCCCGTGGCGCGGCCACTCCCGGGCCTCGGTGAGCACCTCGATCGCGCCCGCGGACCAGTCGACCTGGCTCGTGCGCTCGCCGGCGTGCAGCGTGGCCGGCATGACGCCGTTCCGCATGGCCATGACCATCTTGATCACGCCGACCACCCCGGCGGCGGCCTGCGTGTGCCCGATGTTCGACTTCAGCGAGCCGAGCCACAGCGGCGTCTCCCGCTCCTGCCCGTAGGTGGCCAGCAGCGCCTGGACCTCGATCGGGTCACCCAGCGCCGTGCCGGTCCCATGGCCTTCGACGACGTCCACATCGGACGGAGCGAGTCCGGCCGAAGCCAGCGCGCCGCGGATCACCCGCTGCTGCGAAGGCCCGTTCGGGGCGGTGAGGCCGTTGGACGCGCCGTCCTGGTTCACCGCACTGCCGCGCAGCACGGCCATGATCCGGTGCCCGCGCTCCTGCGCCACCGAAAGCCGTTCGAGGACGACCACGCCGACGCCCTCGGCCCAGCCCGTGCCGTCCGCGCCCTCCGCGTAGGCCTTGCACCGGCCGTCGGCGGACAGGCCGCGCTGGCGGGAGAACTCCAGGAAGGCGTCCGGGCTGGCCATCACGGTCGCGCCGCCGGCCAGCGCCATCGAGCACTCGCCCTGCCGCAGGGCCTGCGCCGCGAGGTGGATGGCGACCAGGGACGACGAGCAAGCGGTGTCCACGGTGACCGCCGGGCCCTCGAAGCCGAAGACGTAGGCCACCCGGCCGGACGCGACGCTCGAAGCCGTGCCGGTCATCGTGTAGCCCTGGACGTCCTCGGGCACTTCGCGCAGCCGCGTCACGTAGTCGTGGTGGACGATCCCGGTGAAGACGCCGACGTCGCTGCCGCGCGCGGAGAGCGGGTCGACGCCCGCGCGTTCGAGGGCCTCCCACGACGTCTCCAGCAGCAGCCGCTGCTGCGGGTCCATGGCAAGGGCTTCGCGCGGCGAAATGCCGAAGAGACCGGCGTCGAACTGGGCCGCGTCGTGCAGGAAGCCACCCGAGCGCGTGTAACTCGTCCCGGCGTGGGCCGGGTCCGGGTGGTAGAGGCCGTCGAGGTCCCAGCCGCGGTCGACCGGGAAGCCGGTGATCGCGTCCCGGCCTTCGGCGACGAGGTTCCACAGCTCTTCGGGGCTGTCCGCGCCGCCCGGCAGGCGGGTGCTCATGCCGACGATCGCGATCGGCTCGTCGGAGACCTCCCGCGTCACCACGACCGGCGCGGCCGGACGCTCGCCGGAGAGCTCGGCCCGCAGGTGGCCGGCGAGGACGGCCGGGTTCGGGTAGTCGAAGATCAGCGTGCTGGGCAGGTCGACGCCGGTGAAGTCGCGCAGGCGGTTGCGCAGCTTGATCGCGCTCAGGGAGTCGAACCCGTGGTCCTTGAACGACCGGTCGAGGTCGAACGCGTCGGCGTCCCGGTGCCCGAGCACCACGGCGGCGCTCTCCCGGACCAGCTCGAGGACGTCCGTCACCGGCCGGGCGGCGACCGGCTCGGCAGGCGGGGCGAGTTCCGGGGTGTCGTCGGTGTCGACCCAGAAACGCTGGTGCTGGAAGGCGTAGGTGGGCAGAACGGTCCCGACCGCCGTCGCCGGCCGGTCGATGACGGCCGTCCAGTCCACGGCCACGCCGCGGACGTGCAGTTCGGCGAGCGCGGTCAGGACGTCCGGGACCTCGGCGCCGTTCTTGCGCAGGGTGGCGACGCAGCTCTGCTCGGACCCGCCGAGCGTGCCGAGCGCCATGGCGGCGAGCGCCCCGCCCGGACCGAGTTCGAGGTACGTCGTCGCGCCCTGGCCGCTCAGCGCGGTGACGGCGTCGCTGAACCGCACGGCGTCGCGCACCTGGCGGACCCAGTAGTCCGGGGTGTCGAGCGCCGCGGTCTCCCCGGTCAGCGTCGAGACGACGGGCAGCGCGCCGGGCCGGTAGGTCAGGCGTTCCGCGACCGCCCGGAACTCGTCGAGCATCGGCTCCATGAGCGGCGAGTGGAAGGCGTGGCTGACGGTCAGCCGCTTCGTCTTGCGGCCACGGCCCGCCAGGTCGGCCGCGGCGGCGAGCACGGCGTCCTCGGCGCCGGAGAGCACGACCGAGTCCGGGCCGTTGACCGCGGCGACGCAGACGCCGGCGCCGAGCAGGGGCGCGACCTCGTCCTCGGTCGCCTGGACGGCCACCATCGCGCCACCCGCGGGCAGCGCCTGCATCAGCCGGCCGCGCGCGGCGACCAGTTCGCCCGCCTCGGCCAGGTCCAGGACCCCGGACACGTGCGCGGCGGCGAGCTCGCCGATCGAGTGGCCGGCCAGCAGGTCCGGCCGGACGCCCCAGGACTCGAAGAGCCGGAACAGCGCGGTTTCCACGGCGAACAGCGCGCCCTGGGTGTACATCGTCCGGTCGAGCAGGTCGCGGTCGGTGAAGACGACCTCGCGCAGCGGACGTCCGCCCAGGTGCGTGTCCACGGCGGCGCAGGCGGCCTCGAAGGCGTCGCGGAAGACCGGGAACGTCTCGGCGAGTTCGCGGCCCATGCCCACCCACTGGCTGCCCTGGCCGGTGAACAGGACGGCCAGCTTGCCGTCCACCGGCGTCCCGGTCACGACACCGGGGCCGAAGGCAGTGAGGTCGCCGCGGAGCCGGTCCCGGTCGGAGGCCAGGACGACGGCCCGGTGGTCGAGCTGGGCCCGGGTGGTGGCGAGCGCGTGGGCGACGTCGGGGACGCGCACCTCGGTGCCGAGGAAGCCGGCGAGCCGCGCGGCCTGTCCGCGCAGTCCGGCCGCCGAACGCGCGGAGAGCAGCACCGGCACCAGGAACCCGGCCGGCTCCGGGGCCGCGGTCCCGGCCGATTGCGGCACCTCTTCGAGGACGACGTGCGCGTTGGTGCCGCCGATGCCGAACGAGGACACGCCCGCCCGGCGCGGGTGGCCGCCGGCCGGCCAGTCGCGGGCCTCGGTGAGCAGTTCCACCGCCCCGGCCGACCAGTCCACGTGGGACGACGGCCGGTCGACGTGCAGCGTCTTGGGCAGGACGCCGTGGCGCATGGCCATGACCATCTTGATCACGCCCGCGACCCCGGCCGCGGCCTGCGTGTGCCCGAGGTTCGACTTCACCGAACCCAGCCACAGCGGCTGCTCGCGATCCTGCCCGTAGGTGGCGAGCAGCGCCTCGGCCTCGATCGGGTCGCCCAGGGTGGTCCCGGTGCCGTGCGCCTCCACCGCGTCGACGTCCGAAGTGGACAGTCCGGCGGCGGCGAGGGCCTTGCGGATCACGCGCTGCTGGGACGGGCCGTTCGGGGCGGTCAGGCCGTTGGACGCGCCGTCGGAGTTGACCGCCGAGCCGCGGACCACGGCCAGGACCTGGTGGCCCTGTCGCCTCGCCTCGGACAGCCGCTCCACCAGGAGCAGGCCGACCCCCTCGGACCAGCCGGTGCCGTCGGCGGCGTCGGCGAACGCCTTGCACCGGCCGTCCGGCGCCAGGCCGCGCTGCCGCGAGAACTCGACGAACGTCTCGACCGTGCCCATCACCATCACGCCGCCGGCCAGCGCCATCGAGCACTCGCCGCGCTGCAGCGCCTGCACCGCCATGTGCAGCGCGACCAGCGAAGACGAGCACGCGGTGTCGACCGTGACGGCCGGGCCTTCGATGCCGTAGTGGTAGGCGACGCGGCCGGAGAGCACGCTCGCCGAGCCGCCGGTGAGCCGGAAGCCCTCGACCCCGGTGGCCCGGTGCATCCGCACGCTGTAGTCGTGGCTGTTGACGCCGGCGAAGACGCCGATGTCCTGCCCGGCCAGGGTGGTCGGGTCGATCGCGGCCCGCTCGAACAGCTCCCAGGACGTTTCCAGCAGCAGCCGCTGCTGCGGGTCCATGGCGAGCGCCTCGTTCGGCGAGATGCCGAAGAAGGCGGCGTCGAAGCCGGCGGCGTCGTCGAGGAAGGCGCCGTGCCGGACGTACGTGGTGCCTTCGTGGTCGGGGTCTTCGTGGTAGAGCCGGTCGGTGTCCCAGCCGCGGTCGGCGGGGAACTCGGTGACCGCGTCGACGCCGTCGGCGACCAGCCGCCACAGGTCCTCGGGGCTGCGCACGCCGCCGGGGAACCGGCACGCCATCGCCACGATCGCGATCGGCTCGTCCACGACGGCGGTGCCGATCTCGGCCGGCCGCCGCGCGGTTTCGCCGAACAGCTTGGTGCGCAGGTGTTCCGCGAGCGCCGGGGGCTTCGGGTAGTCGAAGATCATCGCCGGGGACAGGGTGAGCCCGGTCGCGGCCGCGAGGCGGTTCCGCAGCTCGACCGCGGTCAGCGAGTCGAAGCCGGCGTCCTTGAACGTCCGTCCGGAGTGGACGGACTCGGGACCGGAGTGGCCGAGGACCTCGGCGGCGTGCCGCCGGACCAGATCGAGCAGCGCTGCGGCCTGTTCGGCCTCCCCCAAGCCGGCGAGACGCTCGGTGAGCGACGCGGTCTTGGCCGCGGTCCGGCGCGGCAGCGGAGCCAGGCCGCGCAGCAGCGGCGGCACCGGGCCACCGGCCTTCGCCGTCGCCCGCAGGGCGGCGACGTCGAACTTGGCCGCGACCAGCGCACCGCCGGTGCCGATGGCGGCGTCGAGCAGGGCCATGCCTTCGTCGGCGGGGAGGCCGGACATGCCGATCCGCTGGTTGCGCCGCAGGTCGGCGGCGCCCAGGTGCTCGGTCATGCCGCTGACCGTCGACCAATAGCCCCAGGCGATGGACACGGCCGGCAGACCCAGGCTGTTCCGCCGGCGGGCCAACGCGTCCAGCTCGGCGTTGGCCGCCGCGTACCCGGCCTGGCCGGGGTTGCCGAGCACCCCCGCGGCCGAGGAGAACAGCACGAACGCGGCGAGGTCGGCGTCCCGGGTGAGTTCGTCCAGGTGCCGGGCGGCGTCCACCTTCGGGCGCCGCACGGTGTCGAGCCGGTCGGGGGTCAGCTCGGTGATGACACCGTCGGCCAGCACGCCGGCGGTGTGGATCACGGCGGTGAGCGGGTGCTCGGCCGGGATCGCCCGCAGGACGGCCTCGACCTGCGCCCGGTCGGCCACGTCGCAGGCGGCGATGGTGACGGACGCTCCGAGCGCGGTCAGCTCGGCGTGCAGTTCGGGGGCCTCGCCGCGGCGGCTGACCAGCACCAGGTGCCGGACGCCGTGCGCGGTGACGAGGTGCCGGGCGGTCAGCGCGCCGAGCGTGCCGGTGCCGCCGGTGATCAGGACGGTGCCTTCGGGGTCGAGCGGCCGCGCCGGCGGGAGCGGGGTCACCCGGGCCAGCCGCGGCACCGAAGCGACGCCGTCGCGCACCCTGACCTGGGGTTCGCCGCTCGCCACCACGGCGGGCAGCGCGGCGTGGTCGTCGAGGTCGGCCAGGACGATCCGGCCGGGGTGTTCCGACTGCGCCGAGCGCACCAGGCCCCAGATCGCGGCCGCGCCGGGTTCGGTGCCGTCCCCGGTGACGACGGCCAGCCGGGTTTCCCCGGGCTCGGCCAGCCAGGCCTGGAGCGCGGAGAGGGTGCCCTCGACCGACGTGGCTTCGTGGGTGACGAAGCCGGCTTCGCCCGCGGGAAGCGGGATTTCGGTCCAGTCGACGCGGAAGAGCGCGTCGGTGGTCCCCGGTTCACGCGCGAACGACGTGCCGCGCACCGCGTCGACGGTTAGGACGGGCTGCCCGGCCGGGTCGGTCAGCCGCAGGCCGGTCGCCGTCGGCGTCACGGTCACGGCCGTGGCCCCGGAAGCCAGCAGGGACACGCCGGTCCAGACGGACGGGAGCAGGTCGTCGCCGACGACCGTGCGGACGGCCGCGTCGAGCAGCGCGGGGTGGATGCCGAAGCGGTCGGTGTCCCGCAGGCCGTCGACGGTGACGTCGGTGGCGACTCCCGCCGCCGCCGGGTCAGGCACCTCGGCGGCGGCGGGAGGAGCAAGGGTGCCGTGGGCGTGCCGCGTCCACGGTTCGTCCGCCTCGCGGGAGAAGACCTCGATCGGCCGTCGCCGCTGCTCGCCGGGCTCGCCGACGATCAGCTGGACGTCCCGGCCGCCGCGCTGCGGCAGCACCACCGGCGTGTCGATGGTCAGGTCGGCGAGGAAGGGGGTGGCGGCCAGGTCGCCGAGCCGGATGGCCGCCTCGACCAGCGCCGCGTTCGGCACCAGGCCGTCCGCCGCCCAGGGCTGCGTCCGGCGCGTCCACCGGGCCACGGCGGTGAGGCGGTCCGAGCCGGGCGAGCTGACGATCGTGCCCAGGAGGGGGTCGCCGGCCGACTCGGGTGCGGCCGGTTCGAGCCAGTAGTGCCGGTGGTCGAAGGCGTAGGTCGGCAGGTCCACCCAGCCGGCGGCGGGCACCACCGCCGTCCAGTCCACGTCGGCGCCGCCGGTGAACACCTCGCCCATCGACGTCAGCAGGCGCCGCAGGCCACCGTCGTCCCGCCGCAAGGTCCCGACGACGACCGCACCGGTGAGTTCGCTCAGCGGCTGGACCGTCACCGGGTGCGCGCTGACCTCGACGAACACCGTGTGGCCCTGGTCGAGCAGAGCCGCCGCGGCCGCGCCGAACCGGACCTGGTTGCGCAGGTTGCGGTACCAGTAGCCGCCGTCCAGGACACCGGCGTCGCGAATCCATTCGCTCGTGACGGTCGAGTAGAACGGCACCACCGGCGCCTGCGCGCGGATCCCGGCCAGGGTCTCGGCCAGGGTGTCCTCGATGTCTTCGACGTGCCGGGTGTGGGACGCGTAGTCCACGGCCACCCGCCGCACGCGGATTCCTTCGCCGGACAGGACTTCGAGGGTCTCGTCGAGGGCCTGGGCGTCCCCGGCGATCACGACCGACGTGGGCCCGTTGACGGCGGCCACCTCGACGCCGTCCGCCAGCCGCGAGGCGACGTCGTCCTCGCCGAGGGCGACCGAAGCCATCCCGCCGCGGCCGGAGAGTTCCGCCGCGATGGCCTGGCTGCGCAGGGCCACCACCTTGGCGGCGTCTTCCAGCGACAGTGCCCCCGACACGCAGGCGGCCGCGATCTCGCCCTGCGAGTGGCCGACGACGGCGTCCGGGCGCACCCGCACGGACTCCCACACCGCGGCCAAACCGACCATCACCGCGAAACACGCGGGCTGCAGCACGTCGACCCGGTCCAGGTCGCCTTCGCCGCGGAGGACGTCGAGCAGCGACCAGTCGATCCACGGTTCCAGCGCGGCCGCGCACTCGGCGA
The DNA here is from genome assembly GCF_053586895.1 of Amycolatopsis sp. NPDC003731. NCBI lineage: Bacteria > Bacillati > Actinomycetota > Actinomycetes > Pseudonocardiales > Pseudonocardiaceae > Amycolatopsis > Amycolatopsis sp. NPDC003731. The sequence continues at coordinate 26,959 of NZ_JBSFNC010000065.1, forward strand.
TCCGCGCGGCGAACACCGGGGACTCGTCGAGGAGCTCGCGGCCCATCCCGGCCCACTGCGTTCCCTGGCCGGGGAAGACCCACACGACCTTGCCCGGCGTCCCGGTTTCACGGCGGACCAGGGTCCGCAGCCCGGTCACGGCTTCCTCGCGGGAACCGGCCACGACGACCGCGCGCTCGTCCAGCACCGCGCGCCGCGACACCAGCGCCGCGGCGACCTCGGTCAGCGAGACGTCCCCTTCGAGGAGCGTCGCCAGCCGTTCGGCCTGCCCGGACAGCGCCTCCTTGCTGCGCGCCGACACCACCAGCGGCACCACCGCTGCTTCCGAGGTGGCGACCGCCTCTTCGGCGGGTGCTTCCTCGATGATCAGGTGCGCGTTGGTGCCGCTGACGCCGAACGACGACACCCCGGCCCGGCGCGGCCGGCCGTTGCGCGGCCACTCGCGGGCTTCCGTCAGCAGCTCGACGGCTCCGGCGGCCCAGTCCACCTCGAGAGTCGGTTTGTCGACATGCAGTGTCGGCGGCAAAACCTCGTGCCGCAGCGCCTGCACCATCTTGATCACGCCCGCGACGCCCGCGGCCGCCTGCGCGTGCCCGATGTTCGACTTCAGCGACCCCAGCCACAACGGCGTCTCACGCTCCTGGCCGTAGGTGGCCAGCAGGGCCTGCGCCTCGATCGGGTCGCCCAGGGTCGTCCCGGTGCCGTGCGCCTCGACGACGTCCACATCGGACGGTCCCAGCCCGGCCGCGGCCAGCGCGCGGCGGATGACCCGCTGCTGCGAGAGGCCGTTCGGCGCGGTGAGCCCGTTCGAGGCGCCGTCCTGGTTGACCGCGCTGCCGCGCAGCACGGCGAGGACCCGGTGGCCGCGCTCCCGCGCCACCGAAAGCCGCTCGAGGACGACCACGCCGACGCCTTCGGACCAGCCGGTGCCGTCGGCCGCTGCCGCGAAGGCCTTGCACCGCCCGTCGGGGGCCAGCGCGCGCTGGCGGGAGAACTCGACGAACGACCCCGGCGTCGCCATCACGGTGACCCCGCCGGCCAGTGCCATCGAGCACTCGCCCTGCCGCAGCGCCTGCGCGGCGAGGTGCATCGCGACCAGCGACGACGAGCACGCCGTGTCCACGGTGACCGCCGGGCCCTCCAGGCCCAGCACGTACGACACCCGGCCCGACGCCACGCTCGACGCGACCCCGGTGGTGACGAACCCTTCGAGTTCCGGCGACACCGCACCGGCTCCGTAGCCCTGGCCCATCAGGCCGGAGAACACCCCGGTGTCGGTGCCCTTCAACGCGATCGGGTCGACGCCGGCGTTCTCGAGGGCCTCCCACGACGTCTCCAGCAGCAGCCGCTGCTGCGGGTCCATCGCGACGGCCTCGCGGGGCGAGATCCCGAAGAACCCCGCGTCGAACTGGCCGGCGTCGTGCAGGAAGCCGCCCTGGCCGACGTACGACGTCCCGGCGCGTTCCCGATCCGGGTCGATCAGGGTATCGAGGTCCCAGCCGCGATCCTCGGGGAACGCCGAGACGGCGTCGACGCGCTCGGCCACCAGCCGCCACAGGTCCTCCGGGGAGGCCACGCCACCCGGCAGCCGGCACGCCATGCCGACGATCGCGATCGGCTCGTCCGGGTCGGCCGCCACCACCGGCTCGGCGAGGTCCTGGGTGAGCCCGAGCAGCTCGGCCCGGACGCGGGTGGCCAGCGCGGCCGGCGTCGGGTGGTCGAAGACGGCGCTGGCGGGCAGCCAGAGGCCGGTGTGCTCGGTCAGCCGGTTGCGCAGTTCGACGATGGCCAGCGAGGTGAAGCCGAGGTCGCGGAACGCCCGCCCGGCCGGGACCGGCTGCCCCAGCACGTCGGCCGCCTGGGTGCGGACGAGGTCCTCCAGGAGCTCGCCCTGCGCACGTTCGTCCAAACCGGACAGTCGCGCCCGCAGCGCCGCCGCGACCGCCTCGTCGGCGGACCGCGACTGCTCCTCGTGTTCGGTCGCCGCGTACCGCAGCTCACCGGGCTCGTCGGCCAGGAGGTTCCGCCGGACCTTGCCCGACGCGGTCCGCGGGATGTGGGCGACCTCGAGGATCCGCTCAGGCACCTTGCAGGCGGACAGCTGCTCGCGGCACTTCGCGATCAGCTCGCCCGCGTCGAACCCGTCCGGCCCGGGGATCACGTAGGCGACCGGCACCTCGCCGAGCGTGTCGTGCGGGACGCCGCCGACCGCCGCGTCCGCGACGCCGCCGGCCGTGCGCAGGACGGCCTCGATCTCGCCGGGGTGGATGTTCGCGCCGCCCCGGATGATGAGTTCCTTGATCCGGCCGCGGATGGTGAAGTAGCCGGCGTCGTCGCGGCGGGCCAGGTCGCCGGTGCGGAACCAGCCGTCGCGCATCGCCGCGGCGGTCGCCTCCGGGCTGTTGTGGTAGCCGAGCATGACGTTCGGCCCGCTGACCCAGACCTCGCCCTCCTGGCCGGCCGGGACCTCGAGCCCGGTCTCGGGGTCGACGACCCGCACGCCGACACCGGGCACGGGCCGGCCGCACGAGCCGTCGACCCGGGCGCCGTCCGGCGGGTTCATGGTGATGGCCCCGCAGGTCTCGGTGCTGCCGTAGGCGTCGATCAGCGGGACGCCGAAGGTTTCTTCGAAGTCGCTGCGCAGCCCGGCGCCGAGGACCGCGCCCCCGGCCAGGCCGATGCGCAGGCTCGGGGCGGAGAACCCGCTCTGGCGGGCGGCCCGCACGAGGTGGTGGTAGGTGGTCGGCACGCCGGCCAGGAACGTCGTGTCCTCGGCCTGGAGCAGCCGCATGACGTCGGCGGCGGAGCTGCCGTCCGCGATCCGGACGGTCGCGCCGACCACGGTGGCGGACAGGACGCAGGCGATGTGCGAAAGGCTGTGGAACAGCGGGAGCGGCCAGAGCACCCGGTCTTCGTCGCTCAGCCCGGGGATCGGGACGTAGCAGGACGCGACGGACCAGAGGCAGTTGCGCTGGGTCGACACGACGCCCTTGGGCCGTCCGGTCGTCCCCGACGTGTAGAACATCCACGCCGGTTCGTCGAGGCCGAGGTCGTCCGCGGCGGGCTCGGCCGGTTCGGTGCCGGCGAGTTCGTCGTACGAGTGCGCGCCCGCCGGGACGTCGTCGCCGGTCACCAGCAGCTGGACGTGCGGCGCGAGCGGCAGCCGGGCCGCCTGGACGGCGTCGGTGATGACGACCGTGGCGCCGCTGTCGGTCAGCGGGTGCTCGAGCTCCGCCGTCGCCGCCCCGGGGTTGAGCGGCACGCCGACGCCGCCCGCCCGCAGGACCGCGTAGTAACTCTCCACAGTGGACACCCGGTTGCCGAGGCAGATCGCCACCCGGTCCCCGTGCCGGACGCCGAGGCCGGCCAGGTGCCCGGCCAGCCGCCGCGTCCGCGCCTCGAGGTCGCCGTAGGTGACGGCCCGGTGGTCGTCGGCGAAGGCGGTTTTGCCGGCGAAGCGGGTCGCGTTCTCCAGGAGTGCGACGTGAAGTGGCTTGATGAGATCGGTGCGCACTGTGCCGCAGATCCTTTCGGCTATACGTGGGGAAGAACGCTCACCAGGAGACGGGGAGCTTCTTCACCGAGAAGACGGAACCCTTCAGCCGCAGCGGAACCTCGTCGGCCGGGACGGCCAGCTTCAGGCCGGGGAACGCCCGCAGGAGCGCGGTGAAGCCGGCGCGCAGCTCGATGCGCGCCAGGTTCTGGCCCAGGCACTGGTGGATGCCGAAGCCGAACGCCACGTGCCCGGAGGTGTCGCGCTCGATGTCCAGCTCCGCGGGACAGCCGAACTTCGCCGGGTCGCGGTTGGCCGCGGGCAGCGACACCGTCACCGTGTCGCCCTTCTTGATCAGCTCGCCCTCCAGCTTCACGTCCTCCAGCGCGGTGCGGTAGGTGTGGTACTGGTTGACGGTCAGGTAGCGCAGCAGTTCCTCGATCGCGGCGTCGAGCTTCTCCGGCTCCGCCCGCAGCTTCGCCAGCTGGCCGGTGTGGTGCAGCAGCGCGAAGACGCCGGTGGCGAGCGCGCCTTCGGTGGTCTCGTACCCGGCGAACAGGAGCAGGGTGACGATGTTGCGCAGTTCCTCCTGGGTCAGGTCCTCGGTGACGAGCGAGCTGATCAGGTCGTCCTGGGGCTGCTGCCGGCGCCGCTCGATGACCTCGTCGAAGAACTTCCCGGCCACCTCGTAGGCGGCCGCGGCCTCGGCCGGGTCCGCTTCCGCGTCGTGCAGGAGGGTCACCGCGGGCACGTACCGGTCTCGCTCCTCGTACGGCAGGCCGACGAGTTCGCCCAGCATGCGCAGGACGAGCGGCTTGGCGAAGTCCATGACGACGTCGGCGGTCCCGCCCTTGGCCCGCATGACCTCGATCTGCTCGGCGGCCACGGCCTCGACGCGGGGGATCAGCCGGCTGGTGCGGCGGACGGTGAACTCGCCGGTCAGCAGCTTGCGGTAGCGGGTGTGCTCGGGCGGGTCCATGTGGATGAACATGCCGGGGATCAGCGGGTGGGTCGGGATGACCTGGCCCTGGTGGGTGACCGGGAAGTGGCCGACCTCGCAGCTGTGGCTGAACCGCAGGTCACTGAGGACCTCGCGGACCAGCTCGTAGCTGGAGACGATCCAGCCGACGTGCCCATCCGGGTAGACCATCTTCGCGAGCGGACGTTCTTCGCGCAGCGCGTCGAAAATCGCGGGCGGGTCGAACTTGTCGGTCCGATCCCACGGCACCTCGAAGGAGATTGCGTCGGTCATGGAAACCTTTCCCGGGGGTCTTATTCGGCGATCTTCGTGCGGTGCGACCAGCGGAACACCGCGATGTCGCAGCCGTCGACGGCCTGGAATTCGCCGCCGTGCACGAAATGCTCGTACCCGGCGCCGTGGCGGATCTTGAGCGTGTTCTCCAGCGCGGCGGCGTCGACGCTCCGGTGCGCCAGCGCCAGTTCGGCCGGTCCACCGCTCAACGCGATTTTCACCTGCGTAGCACTCATCGCGGCCTCCACCTATTTCGGGAATCTCCCAGCACAGAGCAGTATTTTCATTCTCGATTCAGGCTAGGCGAGCTGCCGCAAGGCGACATCCCTCACTCTGGTAGGGCCCTCCGGGCGGGTGCCACGGGCACACCGAAAAGGGGCTTTCCCCTGTGGCACAGGAGAAAGCCCCTTCCGGACGAAGGCTGCGTCAGCCGGCGGGCGGCAGGTCCACGGGCTGCCCGGTGTGCGCCGATTCGTAGGCCGCCTGGACGATCCGGAACGTCCTGAGCGCGGACGGGCCGTCCGGCCCCGCTCCGGTACCGGCGAGGAAATCTCTGAGCAGCAACGCATGCAGGTCTTCGCCACCCAGCTCGGGCCGCTCGCCGTCGAGCAGCCGCGGACCGGCGTCGTACTGCACGCCCCCTTTGTCCCCGATGAAGGTGACGGTGGGCCGGCCCGTCGCGGACCCGCTGCGGCGGCAGTCGAACGACGCCACCTGCCCGCTGCGGTACCGCACGGTGAGCACGGCAGCGCTTTCCCCGGTCCGTCCACTGAGGACGATGTTGGTCTGGGCGTACACCTGCCGCGCGGGCTCACCGCCGAGGACGGCGTCGGCCAGGTCGAGCAGGTACGGCGCGGCGGCCCCCAGCACCCCGTCCGCGCTGGTGGTCAGCGAGCCGAGGACGGTCGTCAGGTCACCGATCCCGCCGTCGGCGATTCCCTTGCGCACCACCGCGAACGCCTCGCCGTGGCAGGCCGGGGACGCAAAGGTGAGCCGGTCGCCGCCGGCGTCGACCATGGCTTTCAGGTCCGCTTCCTTGGCGGCCGTCGGGTGTTCGCACAGCACGCGCGCGCCGGCCTCGGCGGCCAGCCGGACCGGCTCGAACGCGTCCCAGCTCGCGGTGGCGACGACTTCGACGTCCGGCGTGCTTCGCAACGCCTTGGCGTGGTGCTCGGGCGCGGACGACAGGATGGCGACCTTCACGCTGCTCCCCTCACCGGAAGTTCGACGGCCCGCCCGGTCCACGCGGACTCGGCGGCGGCGTGGATGATCCGCACGGCGGCCAGCGCGTCCGTCGCCCCGATCCGCGGTTCGGGCCCGCCCGCGAACGCCGTGGCGAACTCCCGCATTTCGGTGGCGAACACCGACGGCCCGCCGTAGCCGAAGTTCTCGGCCCCGCCGTCGACCACCCGGACTTCCTGGGGCCAGTCGGAGTCGTAGCTGACCGTCCCGCCGGTGCCCGAGACGTGGAAGGCCACCCGCACCGGCGGCCGCGGCGTCGCGGTCCACCGGCTCACGACCTGGCTGATGGCCCCGTTGGCGTGGGTGAGCACGGCGGTCCCGGTGGCGACGGCTCCCTCGGGGGCCGGGGTGGCGATGTCGCCCTGGTAGCAGGCGTGCACGCGGACGACGTCCCCGAAGACCCAGTGGGCGAGGTCGGCGCCGTGCAGCAGCTGGTCGGTGAGGATGCCGCCCGACCGCGCGGAGGCGGTCCCGGTCCAGGGCCGCGGGTGGTAGGCGGAGAAGGAGAACCGGCCGATCGCGCATTCGCCCAGCCGCCCGCTCGCGACGAGCTCGTGAAGCCGGGCGTAGGGGGCGGCGAACCGCACGTCGTGGGCGGCGTAGAGCCGCACGCCGGCCTTCTCGGCGGCGTCGACGATCTCCTCGGCTTCTTCGGCACTGGCGGCCAGCGGCTTCTCGCACACGACGCCGACCCCGGCGGCGATGGCGGTCATGGCGATCTGGTGGTGACTCGCGGTCGGCGTGCAGATGTCGACGGCATCGGCCCCGTCGAGCGCCTCGGCCAGGGACCCGGCGGCCTTCGCGCCGAACTCCCGCGCAAGCTCGGCGCCCCGGCCGTCGTCGGAGTGGACCCGCACGACGGCCCCGGCGCCGAGCCACGCTTCCAGGTGCAGGCGGGCGATCAGCCCCGCACCGATCAGAGCCACCTCGAGCGGCCGCGATGTCTTCACCCACCGAGACTCGCCCACACCGCCCGGTGGCAGCCATTACCAACGTGGGTAGTTCGCGCTGCCACACTGGCCGGCATGTGCGAGGCATGCGAACTCGAAGCCGACCTTCCAGCGCAGCGCTGGCCGACCTGCGGCGCTACGTCACGGACCTGGACGGCACCACCGAACCGAGGCTCACGCTGATCCCACGGTGGGCCGAAGCGTGCGGGCTCGTGCGGATCCTGAAGGGCGCGCACGTGCCGGTGAAGAAGAACGCGAAGCTGCTCAAGCAACCGCTGGAGCTGTGGGCCCGCGCATTCGCAACGCTGGGGGAAGCCGGTTACGGCCTCCTGCTGTACGGACTGGCCGACCAGATGCCGGCCTTGGCGGTGGGGCTCGAAATCCGGGAGAACTCACGGTGACGCCACGCCCTCCGGGTGACCCTGGAGGTGCTGGACCGCCTCGGGGCGATCGAGCGGAGCGAGGCCGACGCGGAAGACCTTGCCAAGATTTCCGAGCTCACCGACCGTCCCGAACCCGACGCTACCCTCGTGAGCTTGACTCCCCTCGCCCTGTGGACTCTGAACCGGATGCTCCGCGACGAGGGTGCCGACGCGCCGATCCTCGGCGAATTGGCCACCGCCCCGCTCGAAGTCCTCTGTGCGCATGTCGCGGACGCGTCGCCGGAGATCGCCGAAGCCGAAGTGGCCGCCTGGGTGGCTCACCGGTCCCCGGCCGACGCCGCCGCGGAAGCCGCGGATTTCCTCCAGGAAGCGGAAAGCCCGGCGCAGCGGCTGTTCGCGTTGCCGGCGCTCGGCGAGACCGGCGATGCCGGCCTCGCGGCCGGCCGAACCGTCAGCGAAAAAGGTGGCATCCCGGGTGCGGTCACGGCGGCATGGCCGGTCGAACGCGGCGAGACGACGGCCGAAACCCTGACCACCGACGAGATGTGCCTCGGCATGACCGATCACTTCGCGGCGATGGACGAGCTGGGGGTCCTGCTCGACGACCTGGACGAACTGGGCGACCCGGGCTCCGTCGTCGGGGTGATCGCCGCGGCGGACCATCCGGCACGGCTCCACCTGCTGGACGTGATCGCGCAGGAGCACCCGGACGCCAAGCTCGCCAAGCACGCCCGCACGGCCCGGTTCAAGCTGCGCGAGACCTGAGCCCCGAAGCCGGTGGAACGGCGGCACTTTCAGTGAAAGTGCCGCTCCCGGCTACTTCGTCGGCGACGGGGAAGCCGGGGCCGACGAGGGGGCCGACGAGGGGGCCGGCGATGCCGCCGGGACCTTCGGGGCGTTGTAGGTGTCCATGTCGGTGATCTTCCACTTGTCGCCCTGGAGCTGGGCGTTCAGGTGGAGCTGGGCCGTGCCCGCCGTCGTCTTCTTCGTGTCCGTGCGGGTGGAGGTCTGGTCCACGAAGACCATCACCTTCGCCAGGTCGCCGTTCAGCATGATCACCGCCGCGCGCGTCACCTTGCACGTCACGATCATCTTCTGCTGCGGCGCCAGCCGCTTCACCTCGCCCATCAGCGAGTTGTACTTGTTCTTGACGTCGTCGTTGGCGAGCAGGTCGTTCGCCGCGTCCTCGGTCTTCTTGATGTTGTTGAAGTCGTAGGAGAACAGCGCCTCGGCCGCCTTCGACACCGCGTCCTTGACCTGGGCCGTCTTCGCGACGTCCAGCAGCGCCGTGTTGCTCGTCGCCGAGGAGACCTTGACCTCTTCGGACTTGAACCAGAACGCCAGCCCGCCCAGGATCAGCGCGACCAGCACCAGCGCGCCCGCGACCAGGTACGGCTTCGGCACCTTCGAACCCGCGGGCTTCGCCGGCTCGTCTTCCGAAGTGACGACCTCGGCTTCCTCGGTCGGCTTCGCGATCCCGGTGTCCCGCTTCTTCCGCCGCGGCGCCGGCCGCTCCGCGACCTCCTCCTCGGCCGCGGGCTCCCCCGTGAGCGCGTCGACCTGGGGTTCGGCCTCGACGGCCGCGAACACCTGCGTGTCCTCGGCGGCCGCGGTGTCGAGCTGCCCGCCGGCCGGCTCCACCGGTTCGGCCGGCTTGGCGACCGGCCGGGGCATCGGCCGCGGCGCCGGCCTCGGCCGCGGCTTGCGCGTCTCGGCGGGCGGGACGGCGGGCTGCTGGCCGGTCCGCTCGGCGGCGGACTCGTCCGTCGCGGGCTTGCGCAGCCCGGCCACACGGGGACGCCGCGACGGCGTCGGGGTGCTGCGCGGCGGCTGGCGGCGGGAGGGAGGCACTACAAGCTCCTTAAGATGACGCTACTGGCCGGCCGCAACGAGCGGGACGCTGTCGATGCCGGACAGTTTCCACTCCTCGCCCACCCGGGTCATCGACACCTCGAGGCGCAGCGGCTTCGCGCTGCTCTTGTCCCCCTGGGTGACGGTGGTGGCGATGGCGGCGAGGAAGCTGGCCTTGCCTTCGTGGTCGTCGAGCTCCTCGACGGCGATGTCCTGGACGTCGGTGGTGACCTTCGTCTTGGCGTCGGAGAGCGCCTTGCGGAACGTCGGCGCGGACTGGTCGATCTGCTGCGCCATCTTGTCGTCCGACACCGCCTTCTGCCGGGCGAAGAAGCCGTCGAGGTCGGTGTAGTCGACCTCGGTGTAGGCCTTCAGCGCGTTCGTGCCCGCCTTGACGACGGCCTCGCGCGAGGCCGCCAGACCGGCGTTGTCGTCGGCCGCGGCCGCCCACCACTGGATGCCGAAGAACGCCGCAGCGATCAGGGCGGCCAGCGCCAACGCCCCGGCGCCGAGCACCAGGGTCCGCGAAGGGTCCTTCGCCGGCTTCTCGGAGACCTCCGCCGAGGGGGCCGGCTCGTCCGTGCTCATGACACTCCAGAGTAGGTAACGGTCATCAAATCCCCGTCAGGACAGGCCGAGCAGCGAGCCCAGGCTGTTCAGGCTGACGCCGGGGCTGCCGACGATGCCCGGAACGCCCCGGGTGTCCCGCTCCTCGGCCAGCTCTTCGGCCGGCCGGTTCTTGTTGGCCGCGACGTCGCTGTCCGACGGCGCGACCGGCACCCCGCCGTACGGCGCGTTCTGCGAACCGCGGACGTTGATCGGGCTGCCCTTCGGTTCGGCACAGTACGCGTCTTCCTTCGCCGGCTTCGCCGAGAGGTCGTTCCCGGTGCGGTACTGCGAGTACGGCAGGTAGCCCTTGGTGCACGACGGCGGGTTGAACAGGTTGAGCACCAGGCCGAGGTGCGCGGTGCCGTCGCCGGGCGCCACGCTGCTGGCCGCCCCGGCCAGCGCCGGGTACGTCACGAGCCCCTGCTCGATCCCGTCGAGCCGGGTGACGGTCAGGTTGGCCGTGGTCAGCAGGTTCGCCGTCAGCGCGCCGAGCCCGGGGCCGGACTCCTGCAGCACCTGGCTGACCTGCGCGGCCACCTGCGGCGTGATGCCGATCAGCTTGCGCAGATCGCCGTCGGAGTTCTTCAGCGTGCCGGTGAGCTCGTTGAGGCTCTTGCTGAACGACGCGAAGTTCTGCGCCTCGTCGTTCTGCGTGTCGAGCACCTGGCCGCCGGCGTCCAGGAGCTGGATCGTCTGCGGCAGGTACTGCTGCGCCGTCGTGGTGAAGCTGCGCGCGGTGTCCAGCAGCTTCTGCAGGTCGCCGCCCGTGCCGCGGAAGGCGTCGTAGGACTCGTCGACGACCGTGCGCAGCGAGTCGACCGGGACCGACGCGGCGAGCGAGTCGAGGTCGCCGATCAGCCGGTCGGTGCTGACCGGGGTGGTCGTCTTGGTCGCCGGGATCACCGAGCCGCCGGCGAGGTACGGGCCCTGGTCGGCTTTGGGCCGCAGGTCGACGTACTGCTCGCCGACCGCCGACCGGTTGGCGACGACGGCGTCGAGGTCCGCGGGCACCTTCGGGGCCGACGGGTCGATGTTCAGGTCGGCCTCGAGCCCGGTCGGGGTCAGCCGCATTTCGCCGACCCGGCCGATGTTGTAGCCGCGGTAGGTGACTTCGGCGTTGGTGAAGATGCCGCCCGATTCGTCGAGCTGCAGCTTGACCGTGTAGCCGTCGTTGCCGAAGACGCTGCCGAGCCCGGCGAACCGGATCAGCGCGTACACGATCGCGACGACGGAGATGACCGCGAAGGCCACCAGCTGGATCTTCGTCCGGCGGATCAGCATCAGCCCGCACCTCCCAGCAGCCCGAAGAGGTTGCCCAGGCCCGGCTTCGACTGCGCGGACTGGGTGCCGGCCCCGGGGATGGGCAGCGGCGGCGGCTGGTTGGCCTGCGTGCCCTGGACCCCGCCGGTCAGGCCGGCCAGCGGCAGCTGCCCGGAGAGGGCGTTCTGCCGGCTGTTGCCCAGGTTTTCGACGACGGTCTTCAGGTTCAGGTCCACCTTCGCGAACAGGTTGAAGTAGTCGCCTTTGACGCCGTTGACGGCCTGGTCGCTGAACGGGAACGTCAGCAGGATCTCCAGGGCCTTCGGCAGGTCGTTGCCCGCCTCGCCGAGCTTCTGCAGTGTCGGCGTCAGCGCCTTGAGGTCGGCGACGAGGTCCTTCTGCGACTTGTTCACCGTGTCGGTGGCGACGCCGGAGAGGTTGTCCAGGGCTTGCAGCATGGTGACCAGCTGGCCGCGCTGCTGTTCCAGCACGCCGAGCCCGGGCGCGAGGTTGTCGACCGCGCCGACCAGCTTGTCCTTCTGGCCGTTGAGGGTCGAGGAGAGCCGGTTCAGCCCGTCGATGGCCCGGGTGATGTTCTGCGACTGCCGGTCGAGGTTCGTCACCAGCTGGTTCGCGTTGTCCAGCAACGCCTTGATGTCCGGCTCGCGGCCGGACGTGGCGTTGTTGAGCTCCTTGGTGATGGTGTTGAGCTGGTCGACCCCACCGCCGTTGAGCAGCAGCGACAGCGCGCCGAGCAGTTCTTCGACCTCGACGCTGCGGTTGGTGCGGGCCAGCGGGATGGTCGCGTTGTCGGTGAGCTTCCCGTGGGCCTGGTCGTCGCCCGGCGAGGCCAGTTCGACGTACTTCTCGCCGAGCAGGCTGGACTGCTTGACGTTGGCGATGGCGTTGGCCGGCAGCTTGATGTCGCCGTTGACCTTCAGCGTCACCAGCGCGTGCCAGCCGTCCTTGGTGAGCCCGACGTTCTCGACCCGGCCGACCGGCACCTCGTCGACCTTCACCCCGGCCTGCGGGGTCAGGTCGAGCACGTCCCGGAACTCGACGTTCACCGTGTACGGGTGGTCGCCGAGGTCGGCGCCCCCGGGCAGCGGCAGGTCGTAGATGCCCTTGAAGGCACAGCCGGACAGCACGAGCGCCGACGCCGTGGCGAGGGTTCCGACGGTCAGGAGCTTCTTCACTGGCCACCTCCGTAGAGCTGCCCGGCGATGGGCAGCGGCAGCGGCGGCAGCTGGCCGGACTGCAGGGCCTGCACGGTCTGCGCCACGGACGGCAGCGGGATCGCCTTGTCGACCACGGCGGCGATGCTCTCGCAGGCGTTGCCGAGCACGTCGGGGATGCCGTTGGTGCCGACCTGCTTGAGCAGCCGGCAGATCATCACCAGCGGCGGCTGAGTCAGCTCGTTGAGGTTCGGCCGGGCGTCGAGCGTGCCGGACGCGCCGTTGTAGGTGTTGACCAGGTTGCTCAGGCCGACCGGGGCGACGTCGAGGATCTCGGCGAGCGAGCTGCGCTGGTCGACGAGCACCTTCGTGATGCCGGCCAGCTTGTCCACATTGGACTTCAGCCGGTCGTGGTTCTGGTCGATGAACGCCTGCACCGCGGTGAGCGTCGTGCCCAGCTGCTGCACGGTCGCGGCCAGGTTGTCCTTTTCGGACGCCAGGTAGCCGCTGACGTCGGCGAGCCGGGACTCGAAGGTGCGGACCTGCTTGTCGGAGTCGGCCAGCGTCTGCGAGAACTTGCCGAGGTTCTCCACCGTGGAGAACAGGTCGTCCTTGTTGCCCGACAGCGTGCCGGCCGCCTGGCCGAGCTTGGTGATCGTGTCGTGCAGGGCCTGGCCGTTGCCGTCGACGTTGGCCGCCGCGGTGTTCAGCAGGTTCGACAGCGAGCCGTTCTTGTTGGCGCCGTTCGGGCCGAGGGTCTCGCTGACCCGGGCCAGGCTGGCGGCCAGCTGGTCGACCTCGAGGGGCACCTCGGTGCGGTCGAGGCCGATGACCGCGCCGTCGGAGATCCGCGGGCCGCCGGTATAGGCGGGGGCCAGCTGGACGTACCGGTCGGACACCAGCGACGGCGCCACGATGAGCGCCTTGGCGTCGGCCGGGACGGCGACCGAGCGGTCGTACTCGAAGTCGACCTTCACCCGGTCGCCCATGGGCTGGATCTTGGTGACCGTGCCCATGTCGACGCCGAGCATCCGCACGCTGTTGCCCTCGTACAGGCCGACAGCACCGGCGAAGTACGCGGTCAGGTGGTTGCGGCCGGCGTCCTTGAGGGTCCACCAGATCCCGCCGGCGACGACGAGCGCGAGCACGATCGCGATGGTGAAGCCCCGGGTCAGGGCCTGGCCGAAGCGGGTGTCACTCATTTCGTGTAGCACCCCTCTTCGTTGATCGGGCCGAACGACGGCAGCAGCAGGCCGCAGATGTAGTTGTCGAACCAGCGGCCGTTGCCGATGGTGTTGGTGAAGACGCGGATGAAAGGCGCGAACTTCTTGAGCCCCTCGGCCAGGGAGTCCTGGTTGCGCTGCAGCATCGAGGTCAGCTGATCGAGCTGGGTCAGCACCGGGTCGAGCTGCTTGTCGTTGTCGTCGATCAGGCCCTGCAGCTGGGTGGCCAGCTCGCGGGAGCCGTTGAGCAGGGCGGTGATCGCGTCTTCGCGTTTGGCCAGCTCGCCGAGCAGGTCGTTGCCGTCGTCGAGGAGCTTCTGCACCTCGGCGTCCCGGTCGACCAGCGTCTGCGACACCTCGCGGGTGTTGGCCAGCAGGTTCGACAGCTGCTGGTCGCGCGAGGCGATCGTGTCCGACAGCTTCGACAGCCCGGACAACGCGCCCCGGACGTCCTCCGGGGTGTTGGCGAAGGTCTGCGAGATCGTGTCGAAGCTCTGCGCCAGCTGCTTGGTGTCGATGTTGTCGACCGTCTGGGAGAGCCCGCGGAAGGCGTCGAGCACGTCGTAGGGCGCCATCGTGCGGTCCCGCGGGATGCCGGTGCCCGGGTTCAGCGCGTTCTCGCCCTGCGGGTCCAGCGACAGGTACTTCTGCCCGAGCAGCGTCTTGATCTTGATCGCCGCGCTGGTCCGGTCGCCGAGCCAGGCGTCCTTGACCTTGAACGACACCTTCACCGACGCGCCGTCGAGCTCGATGTCGCTGACCTTGCCGACCTTGACGCCGGCGATCCGGACGTCGTTGTCCTTCTGCAGCCCGGAGGCCTCGCTGAACTCGGCGGAGTACGTGGTGCCGCCGCCGATCACCGGCAGGTCGTCGGAGTTGAGCGCGGCGATGAAGCCGAGCGCCAGCACGACGATCCCGACCAGCGCGATCGGCACGGGGTTGCGCTTCTGGAAGGACTTCATCCCTGGCACCTCGACCGGTTGGCCGGGATCAGCGGCAGTTCGACCGGTGGAATCAATGGGGGCAAGCTGACCGTCCCGGAGAACTCGCAGGCGTAGAAGTTGAACCAGGAGCCGTAGTCCGCGGTGCGGGTCAGCGTGCTCACCTTGGTCGGCAGGAACTGGATGAAGTGCTCCAGCTCCGGCTCGTTCTTGTTCAGCTGCTGGGTCAGGGTGCCCAGCGCGCTGATGTCGTTCTTCAGCGGCTCGCGGACTTCGCCGAGCAGCCCGGACGTCGTCTCGGCCAGGTTGCCGAGGCTCTCGATCGCGTCACCGATGGGCTTGCGGTCGGCGGCGAGGCCGGACACCAGCTGCTGCAGCTTGACGATCAGGTCGTTGAGCTGCGGGGTGTGCGCGTTGACCGTGTCGAGCACCGAGTTGAGGTTGTCGATGACCTCGCCGATCACCTGGTCCTTGTCGGCGATCGTGGTGGCCAGCGACGCCGTGTGCGACAGCAGGCTTTCGACGGTGCCACCCTCGCCCTGCAGGACCTGGATGACCTCGTAGGACAGTTTGTTGACGTCGTCCGGGTTGAGCGCGGTGAACAGCGGCTTGAAGCCGTTGAACAGCTCGGTCAGGTCCAGCGCCGGCGTGGTGCGGTCCAGCGGGATGGTGCCGCCGGGCTGCAGCGTCTTGCCGGAGCTGTCGTCTCCCTCGCCGAGGGAGACGTAGCGCTGGCCGACCAGGTTGCGGAACTTGATCTGCGCGGTGACCCCGGCCGGCAGCGTGCGGCCGGCGTCCACTTCGAACTCGACCTCGGCCTGGCGCTTGTCGACGATCTTGACGTCCTTGACCTGCCCGACCCGGACGCCGGCGATGCGGACGTCGTCGTTGGGCAGCAGCAGCGTCGCGTCGGTGAAGCGCGCCTTGTAGGCGTTGGTGCTGGTGGTGTTGATGTTGGCGATGCTGATCCCGAGGATCGTCGTGAACAGCACGGTGACGACCACGAAGATGCCGAGCTTGATCAGCGGTGCGAGCAGGCCCCTCACTTGACCGTCACCTCCGCACCCCGGTACAGCGGGCCGACGAGCAGCGAGCTCCAGCCCGGGACGTCGGCCGCGTTCAGGCCCAGCTGCGGGCCGAGCAGATCGGCCAGGAAGCCCTGCTCCGCCGTCGAGTACGCCAGGTCACCGCCGCTCCCGCCATTGCCGGCCGCGTCGGCCTTGAACTTGGCCGGGTTGAGGCCCTCGCCGACGCTCTTCGGCGCGGCCTGGTGCAGCGTGCCGTCCTTGAACGCGCCGTCCGGCGGCTCGGACGGGAACGGCTTGGGGATGTCCTTGATGTCGTAGCACCGCGGGCCGCGCTTGTCCTCGAACCGCGGCTCTTCCTTGCCCGCTTGGTAGGGCGCGCGCGGCACGATGATCTCGATGGTCGCGTGCAGGCCGGGCTTGTCGGTGCCGGCGCCCAGCGCCTGGTCGATCAGCGGCACGTTCTTGGCCATCTGCGAGATCACGCAGGGGTACTCCGGCGCGTACTTCGCCAGCAGTTCGGCCGTCGGCCGGGCGGTGTCGACGAGGGAGATGATGTTGTCCTTGTTGTTCTGCAGGAACGTCTGCAGGTCCACCGAGGCCTGGGTGAGGCTGCCGTAGAGGTTGGCCAGGTTCTGCCGCTCGTCGACCACGGTCCGGGTCGTCGTGCTCAGGTTGTCCAGGCTCTGCACCAGGTCCGGGGCCGCGTCCTTCAGGTGGTCGGAGAACTCCGCGAGCGCCTTGAGGTTGTGCTGCAGCTCGGGCTCGTGCGGGTTCAGCTCGCCGATGTAGGTGCCCAGCTGCGACAGCGTGTCGCCGAGCTGGTCGCCGCGGCCCTGCAGGGCGGTCGAGATCGCGGTGAGCGTCGCGGACAGCTTCTGCGGCTGGACCGCCTGCAGCACCGGCATCAGGTGGGAGAACGCCTGCTCCAGCTCGACCGCGTTCGACGTGCGGTCCTGCGGGATGACGTCCCCGTTGGCCAGGGTCTTCGCCGAGGGGTCCTTCGGGATCTCCAGCGACACGAACCGCTCGCCGAAGAGCGTCTTGGGCAGGAACCGCGCCGAGACGTTCTCGGGGATCAGCTTCGCCGACTCGGGCTTGAGCGCCAGCGTGAGCTCGGCGCCCTTGTCCGTGGCGACGATGTCCTGGACGGACCCGACGATCAGTCCGCGCACCTTGACGTCGGACTGCTTGATCAGCTGGTTGCCGATCTTGTCGGCCTGCAGCTTGACCGTGACGACCGGCGTGAACGCCTTGTCGTAGAGCGCGATGGACAGCGCCACCCCGCCGACCATCACGGCGATGAGCAGCAGGCCGAGCAGCCTGCGTCGAAGCGTCCTCATCCCGCGATCCTTACCGTGACGTCGGTTCCCCAGATGGCGAACCCGATGAAGAAGTTCATGATCGACACCGTGACGATGGACAGCCGCACGGCCTTGCCGACCGCGACGCCGACGCCGGCCGGGCCACCGGTGGCCCGGTACCCGAAGTAGCAGTGCGACAGGATGATCAGGACGCTGAACAGCAGCACCTTGATGAACGAATAGAGCACGTCCTGCGGTGGCAGGAAGAGGTCGAAGTAGTGGTCGTACGTACCCGCGGATTGGCCGTAGATGTAGATGACGACCAGTCTCGACGCGAGGTACGAGCTCAGCAGGCCGATGATGTAGAGCGGGATGACCGCGACGAACCCGGCGATGATCCGCGTCGTCACCAGGTACGGCAGGCTCGGCACGCCCATGACTTCGAGGGCGTCGATCTCCTCGGAGATCCGCATCGCGCCCAGCTGGGCGGTGAACCCGGCGCCGACCGTGGCGGACAGCGCGAGCCCGGCCACCAGCGGCGCGATCTCGCGGGTGTTGAAGAACGCGGTCAGGAAGCCGGTGAAGGCCGACGTGCCGATCGAGTTCAGCGCCGAGTAGCCCTGGAGGCCGACGAGGACACCGGTGAACAGCGTCAGGCCGACCATCACGCCGACCGTGCCGCCGATGACGGCGAGGGAGCCAGAGCCGAAGCTCACCTCGGCCAGCAGCCGCAGGACTTCCTTCGTGTAGCGGCGCAGCGTCCGCGGCGTCCACAGCAGCGCCCGCCCGTAGAACGACATCTGGTCACCCAAGGTGTCCAGCGTCTGGAGGGGTCGGTTGGCGACGCGTTTCGCGCCCTGGAGGAACGTCATGGCGCTAGTCCAGCTTTCCGGGCACGATCTGCAGGTAGATCAGGGTGATCACGAAGTTCACGACGAACAGCAGCAGGAACGTGATGACCACCGACTGGTTCACCGCGTCCCCGACGCCCTTCGGGCCGCCGGAGGGGTTCAGGCCCCGGTAGGACGCGACGACGGCGGCGATGAACCCGAAGATCAGCGCCTTGATCTCACCGACCCAGAGGTCGGGCAGCTGCGCGAGGGCGGAGAAGCTGGCCAGGTACGCACCCGGCGTCCCGCCCTGCAGCACGACGTTGAAGAAGTAGCCGCCGAGCACGCCGATCACGCTGACCATGCCGTTGAGCAGGAGCGCGACCAGCATCATCGCCAGGGTGCGCGGGACGATCAGCCGCTGGACCGCGGAGACGCCGAGCACCTCCATCGCGGCGATCTCTTCGCGGATGGTCCGCGCGCCGATGTCGGCGCAGACGGCCGAGCCGCCCGCGCCCGCCACCAGCAGCGCGGTGACCAGCGGACTGGCCTGCTGCACGGTGGCGAGCACGGAGCCCGCGCCGGTGTAGGACTGCGCGCCCAGCTGGCGGGCGAGCGAACCGAACTGCAGCGAGATGACCGCGCCGAACGGGATGGCCACCAGGGCCGTCGGCAGGATGGTCACGCTCGCGATGAACCAGGACTGCTGGATGAACTCCCGCAGCTGGAAGGGCCTCTGGAACAGGCCGCGGACGATGTCCAGGCCGAGGGCGAACAGGTTCCCGGTCTCGCGGAGCATGCCGATCCCGGGGATCTTCGCCTGTGTTGCGGGAGAACTCACCGGCCACCTGGCCCGTTGTTCGGTGGCATCCGGTGCGTGCCGGTTCTCGGCGGCTGGCCGCCGGGGATCCGGGCCACCTGGTCGGCGGGCAGCTGCCCGTGGTGCTGGTTCGGGACGCCGTCACCCTGCGGGCGCGCCCCGACCTGCTGCGGCTGGCCGCGATGCGGGCGCACGCCGTAGTGGCGCTGCTCCTCCGGGCTCAGCGACTCGATGATGCTCTCCTGCGCGGCCGGCGGCAGCCGGTGCATGATCTCCATGACCCGGTCCTTGCGGCGGACCGCGCCCATCCGGGTCGCCACGCCCGGCGTGGTCTGCATCTGCGGCGGCACCCCGCTGATGTCCTCGACCCCGCCCGCGTGGTGGCCGGCGTCGAACATCGCCTGCTCGGCGGCCATCTGGGCGGAGTCCTTCTCCTCGGACATGCCGATCGGGCCCTGCATCTTGCCGTTGAGGAACTGCTTGACGACCGGCTCTTCGCTGGTCAGCAGCACCTCGCGCGGGCCGAACATGACCAGTTCCTTGCGGAAGAGCATGCCCAGGTTGTCCGGGACCGTGCGGGCCAGGTTGATGTTGTGCGTGACGATCAGGAAGGTGGCGTCGATTTGCGCGTTGACGTCGAGGAACAGCTGCGAGATATAGGTGGTGCGGACCGGGTCGAGGCCCGAGTCCGGCTCGTCGACCAGGATGATCTCGGGGTCCAGCACGAGGGCGCGGGCCAGGCCGGCGCGCTTGCGCATCCCGCCGGAGATCTCGCCCGGCAGCTTCTTGTCGGCGCCGTTCAGACCGGTCATGTCGAGCTTCTCGAGGACGATCCGGCGGATCTCCGTCTCGGACTTCTTCGTGTGCTCGCGCAGCGGAAAGGCGACGTTGTCGTAGAGGTTCATCGAGCCGAACAGCGCGCCGTCCTGGAAGAGGACGCCGAAGAGCTTCCGGATCTCGTAGAGCTTGTGCTCGGAGCAGGTGACGATGTCGACACCGTTGATCACGCAGCGGCCGCGGTCGGGCTTCAGCAGCCCGATCATCGACTTGAGGAAAACCGACTTGCCGGTCCCTGACGGGCCGAGCATGGCCGACACTTCGCCCGGGGGGAGCGTCAACGTGACGTCCCGCCAGATGGTCTGCTTACCGAAGGACTTCGTCAGACCTTCGATGACCACCTCGGCACCCATCGCACCTCCAGGAGCTGTTCCGCGTCATTGCGCCCGCTGCCACACCCTGCCACCCACGCCGGCGGCGGATGTGGGCCGGTGGCGCCCACGAACCCGCGTCAACCAGGTGCAACGAGCTGAGTGCGATTAGGTTACTCACCAGTTTTCTTTTCTGGCCAGACCCGGGTTCATCGTCATCCCGCCGTGATCGCCAATGGGCAGCACGGTAGTCCATTCGGGCCAACCACGCAGTTCTTCAGGCCCCTGAACCCACGATTCGGGGGCCCGGGGCCAATCGGACAGAGGTCCTAGGGGATGACGGTCAAGACGGCGACGACCAGGAGGAACACCACGGGCGCGACCACGGCCGGCAGGGAGAGCGTGCAGAGTTGGCGGTCGGTCAACTGCTGGGCGAGGAGCTCGAGGTGCTCGGGGTCGGTCATGGTCATCAGTCGCGGCCGGGGCGGCCGGCGCAACATCCGGACTTTACCGGCAAAACGGAACGGGCGGGCACCCGAGTGGGTGCCCGCCCGTTCGCGGAGGCGCTTGCGCGCCGGGAATCACTTGATGGAGATCTTGGCGCCCGCGGCCTCGAGCTTCTCCTTGGCGGCCTCGGCGGCCTCCTTGTCGACCTTCTCCAGGAGGGCCTTGGGAGCGGCCTCGACCAGCTCCTTGGCCTCCTTCAGGCCCAGGCCCGAGACGACCTCGCGGACGACCTTGATGACCTGGATCTTCTTGTCGCCGGCGCCCTCGAGGACGACGTCGAACTCGTCCTGCTCCTCGGCGGCCGGGGCAGCGGCGGCACCCGGGGCGGCAGCGGCGACGGCGACCGGCGCGGCGGCGGTCACGTCGAAGACCTCTTCGAACTCCTTCACGAACTCGGACAGCTCGAGGAGGGTGAGCTCCTTGAAGGCGTCGATCAGCTCGGCGGTGCTCAGCTTCGCCATGATGGCTTCCTCTCAGAAAACGAACTAGACGTTCGGGGTGGGGGTGGTTCAGCTCTCGGCGGGTGCTTCGGCTGCTTCGGTACCGGCGGCGTTGCGCTGCTTCTCCTCCAGCGCGGCAGCCAGGCGGGCGACCTGGGACGCCGGCGACGTCGACCAGGCCCTGCCAGGCGGTCAGCCCGGCGAGCGGGAGGGCGGCGGCCTCGGCGAACGACAGCCCGGCCGGCTTGC
>NZ_JBSFNC010000066.1:0-47539 GCF_053586895.1 Amycolatopsis sp. NPDC003731
ACGCGGACGGTGGTGCCGGGTCAAGGCACGCTTTCCCGCCTTGACGCGGTACCACCGTCCGTAGTGACAATCGCGGCTTCGGGGTGGTGGGCACCGACCTGCACAGCGTGAGTAAGCCGAGCTGGATAGAACGCTCTACCCAGCCCGTATCCTCGATGCCATGGCAAGGACCAAGGAACGCATCATGGCCGCCGGCGCCGAGCTTTTCCGGCGCAACGGCTACGCCGGCACCGGCCTGAAGCAGATCGTCGCCGAGGCCAACGCGCCCTTCGGGTCCCTCTACCACTTCTTCCCCGGCGGCAAGGAGCAGCTCGGCGCGGAGGTCATCCGGACCTCCGGGCTCGCCTACATCGCCCTCTTCGACCTCTTCATCGCGCCGGCGGACGACGTCGTCAGCGGCATCGAAGCCTTCTTCGCCGCCGGGATCGCGACGCTCGAAGCCACCGATTACGTCGAAGGGTGCCCGATCGCGACCGTTGCCCTCGAGGTCGCCTCCACCAACGAACCGCTGCGGAAGGCCACCGCCGACGTCTTCACCGCCTGGATCGACGCCGGGACCGAGAAGTTCGCGAAGTTCGGGCTCACCCGGGAGGCCGCCCGGACCCTCACCATCACCGCCGTCAACAACCTCGAAGGCGCTTTCGTCCTCTGCCGCTCGCTGCGGGACACCGAAGCGATGGCCGTCGCCGGGGCCGCCACGGTCGACGTCGCGCGGCGGCTTCTCCAGGAGAACACGCAACTTTAGTCGGTAATCGAACACAAATCACCAACATGGCGCTTGACCGCGCAGCAAGCAACAGCGTATTGGTCTAGTCCTCCTGCCTCACACCGTCGTTCGGTTGGAGTCGCCATGCGCCGTGTCCTCGCCGTCGTCGCCGCCGCAGCCGTGGTCGCGGCCGTCCCCACCCCCGCCCAAGCCCTCGAAAACGGCCTCGCCCGCACCCCGCCGATGGGCTGGAACACCTGGAACACCTTCGAGTGCAACATCAACGAGACCCTCGTCAAGCAGACCACCGACCTGATGGTGAGCTCCGGGATGCGCGACCGCGGCTACACCTACGTCAACCTCGACGACTGCTGGATGACCTGGTCCCGCGACGCGAGCGGGAACCTCGTCGCCGACCCCGCCAAGTTCCCCAGCGGCCTCAAGGCGCTCGGCGACTACATCCACGCCCGCGGCATGAAGTTCGGGATCTACGAAGACGCCGGCACGATGACCTGCCAGGGCTACCCCGGCAGCCTCGGGCACGAACAGGCCGACGCGAACCTCTTCGCGAGCTGGGGCGTCGACTACCTCAAGTACGACAACTGCCACAACGACAGCTCCACCCAGCAGGACTACATCCGGCGCTACTCGGCGATGCGCGACGCGCTGCAGGCCACCGGCCGCCCGATCACCTACAGCATTTGCGAATGGGGCTACTTCGACCCCGCGACCTGGGCCGCGGACGTCGGCAACCTGTGGCGCACCACCGGGGACATCACCAACAACTGGGGCAGCGTCGACGGGATCTACCGGCAGAACGTCGGGCTCGCCTCCGCCGCGAAACCGGGCGCCTGGAACGACCCGGACATGCTCGAGGTCGGTGACGGCATGGACTTCCAGGAGGACCGCGCGCACTTCACGCTCTGGGCGGCGATGGCCGCGCCGCTGATCGCCGGCGCCGACCTGCGCTCGGCCAGCGTCGCGACCTTCTCGACCTACCTGAACCCGGACGTCATCGCCGTCGACCATGACCCGCTCGGCAAACAGGCCACCCGGATCGCCACCGGGAACGGCCTGGACGTCCTCGCCAAACCGCTCCAGGACGGTGCCGTCGCGGTCGTGCTGTTCAACGAAAACAGCACCACGAAGACCATCTCGACGACGGCCGCCGCGGCCGGGCTGCCCGCCGCGGCGAGCTACCGGCTGACCAACCTGTGGTCGAAAGAACTCACCACCAGCGACGGCACGATCAGCGCCGCCGTTCCGTCGCACAGCACCGTGATCTACCGCGTCGCACCGGGGTCCGGCTCCAGCATCGGCACCATCCAGCCGATCCAGGGCGCGTCGTCGGCGCGCTGTATCGACATCAACGACACCATCGCCGACATCTGGGACTGCGACGGCGGCACCGACCAGGCCTGGACGTTCACCGGCGACGGCGAGCTCAAGGCCGACGGCCGCTGCCTGGACGCCGAGAAGGGCGCCACGACCGCCGGGACCAAGCTGCTCGCCTGGACCTGCCACGGCGGCGCGAACCAGAAGTTCAAGCTGGAAGCCGACGGCTCGATCACCCAGGCCGGCCTCTGCGTCGACGTCACCGGCGGCGACAAGCCCGCCGGCAACGTCAACGGCGTCCAGCTCGAACTCTGGGGCTGCAACGACGACGCCAACCAGAACTGGTCGCTCAAGTCCCGGTGAGGTGCTCCGGCCGCACCGGGACGCGGGTGAGCGCGAGCCCGGTCGCGGCCCGGATCGCCGCCACGATCGCCGGGGTCGAGGAGATCGTCGGCGGCTCGCCGACCCCGCGCAGGCCGTACGGCGCGTGCGGGTCCGGACGTTCGAGGACGTCGATGCTCATCGGCGGCATGTCCAGCACCGTCGGGATGAGGTAATCGGTGAAGGAGGGGTTCCGGATCTTCCCCCCGGAGGTCTGGATCTCCTCCATCACCGCGAGCCCGAGCCCCTGCGCCGAACCGCCCTGGATCTGGCCCAGCACGGCTTGGGGGTTCAGCGCCTTGCCGACGTCCTGGGCGCAGTCCAGCGCGACCACCTTGACCAGGCCGAGTTCGGTGTCGACGTCGACGACCGCCCGGTGCGCGGCGAACGCGTACTGCACGTGCGCGGTCCCCTGCCCGGTCTCCGGGTCCAGCGCCGAAGTCGGCCGGTGCCGCCACTCGATCGTTTCGTCGTGGACGTCGTCGCCGAGGACGTCCACCAGGTCGGCGAGCACCTGGCCGTCGGCCGCGACGAGCTTGCCGCCGACGACCCGCGTCCTGGCGTCGAACCGGGACAGCAGCCGCGCCCGCACCGCCACGCACGCGGCCTGTACCGCGCCGCCGGTGACGTAGGTCTGGCGCGACGCCGACGTCGAGCCGCCGTTGCCGATCGAGGTGTCCATCGGCAGGATCGTCACCTGCTCGACGCCGAGCTCGGTGCGAACGATCTGCTGCAGGATCGTCACCAGGCCCTGGCCGACCTCGCAGGCCGCGGTGTGCACGGTCGCGGCCGGCTCGCCGCCGACCAGCTGCAGGCGCACGCGGGCCGTCGAGTAGTCGTCGAAGCCCTCGGAGAAGCAGACGTTCTTGATGCCGACGGCGTACCCGACGCCGCGGACGACGCCTTCGCCGTGGGTCGTGTTGGACACCCCGCCCGGCATGTGCCGCAGGTCGAACGGCCGGTCCGGCGGCAGCGGCATGCCCCGCACCCGGTTCAGCAGCTCCGCGACCGGCGCTTCGGCGTCGACGACCTGGCCGGTCGGCATCAGGTCGCCCTCGCTCATCGCGTTGCGGACGCGGATCTCGACCGGGTCCAAGCCGCACGCACGAGCGAGCTTGTCCATCTGGGACTCGTAGCCGAACGCGGCCTGCACCGCGCCGAAGCCGCGCATCGCGCCGCACGGCGGGTTGTTGGTGTAGGTGCCCCAGCAGTCCACCGACACACTGTCCACTTTGTACGGTCCGACGCCGAGCGTGGCGGCGTTCGCGACCACCGCGCCGGTCGAGGACGCGTACGCGCCGCCGTCGAGGTACAGCCGCGTCTTCACGTAGACGAGCCGTCCGTCGCGGGTGGCGCCGTGCTCGTAGTACATCTTCGCCGGGTGGCGGTGGACGTGGCCGTAGAACGACTCTTCGCGGTTGTAGACCATCTTCACCGGCTTGCCGGTGTGCAGCGCGAGGAGGCAGGCGTGCACCTGCATCGACAGGTCTTCCCGGCCGCCGAACGCGCCGCCGACGCCACCGAGGGTCAGCCGCACCTTCTCGGCCGGCAACCCCAGCGCGGCGACGATCTGCTGCTGGTCGACGTGCAGCCACTGCGTGGCGACGTAGAGGTCGACGCCGCCTTCGGTGTCCGGCACGGCGAGCCCGGACTCGGGGCCGAGGAACGCCTGGTCCTGCATGCCGACCTCGTAGACGCCGGAGACGACGACGTCGGCGTCGAGGTCCTGCGGGCCGCGGCGGATCTTCACGTGCCGGACGACGTTGCCGCCTTCGTGCAGCGAAGGCCCTTCGCCCGCGACGGCGGCTTCAGAGTCCGTCACCGGCTCCAGTTCCTCGTAGCCGACCTTGATCCGCTTCATCGCGCGGCGCGCGGTCTCCGGGTGGTCGGCGGCGACCAGCGCCACCGGTTCGCCCTGGTAGCGGACGACTTCGGAGGCGAGCACCGGCTGGTCGGCGTGCTCGAGGCCGTAGCGGTTCACGCCCGGGACGTCGTCGTGGGTGAGGACCGCGTACACGCCCGGCACGGCCAGGGCTTCCGCGATATCGATGCCGGTGATCCGGGCGTACGGGTGCGGGCTGCGCAGCGTCACGCCCCACACCATGTCCTCGTGCCAGAGATCCGAGGAGTAGGCGAACTCGCCGCGGACCTTCACCGTGCCGTCGGGGCGCCGCGGCGACGTGCCGACGCCGTTCGCGGTCGTCGTCGTGACCGAGGTCGTGCTGGTCATCGGCCCTCCCGCAACCGGGCGCTCGCGGCGGCCAGCTCGCGGGCGATAGCGGACTCGTCGGCTTCGCGCAGGGTGCCGTCCTCGACGACGGCCTTGCCGCCGACGAACAGGCGGCGCAGCGGCGGCGTGGTGCCGAGCACCAGCGCCGCGACCGGGTCGGCGATGCCTGCGTAATTCAGCCCGGTCAGGTCCCAGACGGCGAGGTCGGCGAGCTTGCCGGGCTCGATCGAGCCGAGGTCGTCCCCGCGGCCGAGGCAGCGGGCGCCGCCCATCGTGCCCATCCACAGCGCTTCCCGCGTGGTCAGCCCGCGCGGGCCGCCGCGCTGGCGGGCCTGCAGCAGCGACTGGTGGAGCTCTTCGCCGAGGCCACCGGATTCGTTGGACGCGGCGCCGTCGGCACCCAGGCCGACCGCGACCCCGGCGTCGAGGAGGTCGCGGACCGGGGCGATGCCGGCGCCGATGCGGCCGTTGGACGTCGGGCAGTGCGCCGAGCCGGTGCCGGTCGCACCGAAGCGGCGGATCGCCTCGGGCGCGAGGTGGATCGTGTGCGCGAGCCAGACGTCGTCGGCGAGCCAGCCGAGCTTGTCGGCGTACTCGGCCGGGGTGCAGCCGGCCTCGGCGAGGCACTGCTTCTCCTCGTCGACGGTTTCGGCGAGGTGGGTGTGCAGGCGGACGCCCTTGCGCCGGGCCAGCTCGGCCGCGCCGGACATCAGCCGTTCGGTGACCGAGAACGGCGAGCAGGGACCCGCGGCGATCTGCAGGTGGGCGCCCGCGGAGTCGTCGTGGAAGCGGTCGATCGCCGCTTCGGTGCCGGCCAGCGCGTCCTCGGTCGACTCGACCAGGTTGTCCGGCGGCAGGCCGCCGTCGGACTCGCCGCGGTCCATCGACCCGCGGACCACGTGCAGCCGGACGCCGATGCGCTGGCGAGCGGCGGCCAGCGCCGCGACCTGGTCGCCGCCGTCGCGCGGGAAGACGTAATGGTGGTCGGCGACCGTGGTGCAGCCGGTCAGGGCCAGCCGGGCCATCCCGGCGGTGCCCGCGGCGTGCGTGATCTCGTCGTCGAGGCGGCTCCAGACCGGGTAGAGCGCGACCAGCCATTCGAAGAGCGTGTGGTCGGCGGCCATGCCGCGGGTCGCCCACTGGTAGAGATGGTGGTGGGTGTTGATCAGCCCCGGCGTGACCAGGCAGCCCGCGGCGTCGACGCGCTCGTCGAACTCGCCGGTGTACACGCCTTCGCCGACCGCGGCGATCCGGTCGTTCTCGACGACGACGTGGCCGCTCGCGTACTCCTCGCCGGTGACCGTGGCGATGGCCGCGTTCGCGATGAGTGTCCTCACGCCACGCCTCCCTTCGCGGCCGCGCGGACCGCGTCGAGGATTTTTTCGTAGCCGGTGCACCGGCAGAGGTTGCCGGCCAGTGCCTCGCGGATCTCCTCGTCGGACGGGTTGGGGACGCGGTTCAGCAGGTCGTGTGCGGCGACGACCAGGCCCGGCGTGCAGAACCCGCACTGGACCGCGCCCGCGTCCACAAAGGACTGCTGGACCGGGTGGAGGGTGTCGCCGTCGGCCAGCCCCTCGACCGTGCGGACCACGCGGCCCTCGGCCTGCCCGGCCGCGACCAGGCAGGCGCACACCGGGAGGTCGTCTAGGTAGACCGTGCAGGAGCCGCATTCGCCCTGCTCGCAGGCGTTCTTCGAGCCCGGGAGGCCGAGCCGCTCGCGCAGCACGTAGAGCAGGCTCTCGCCTTCCCAGACGTCGTCCGCCTGCCGCGGCTCGCCGTTGATCGTGACATTCAGGCGCATGCGCGCTCCCCCGTCCGATGTTCGTCCCAGGCCCAGGTCAACGTACGCCGCGCTAGTACCCCGAGAGCGTGCTTCCGATACGCGGCGCTGCCCCGGACGTCGTCGATCGGGGACGTCGCCGCGGCCACCAGGTCGCCGAAGCGCCGCTTCAGCGAGTCGGGCAAGGCTTCCGCCGAGTCCCACGGCAGCTCGGCGGCCAGGAAGTCCTCGGCCTCGCGGGCGCGGCGCGGGGTCGGGGCGGCGGACCCGATCGCGGCGCCGACCTCCCCCTGCCGGAGCGAGAGCGCGAAGGAGCAGACCGCGATGACCATGGCGTTGCGCGTGCCGACCTTGGCGAACTGCTGCGGCCCGGCCTGCGCGGGCAGGTGGACGGCGGTGATCAGCTCGTCCGGCTCGAGGGCGTGGCGTTTCACGCCGACGTAGAAATCCTCCGCGCGGAGGACACGGGTCCCCCGGACGGAGGCCACCTCGATCCGCGCGTCCAGGGCGAGCAGCACCGGGTGGGTGTCGCCGGCGGGCGAGGCGGCCCCGAGGTTGCCGCCGACCGTGCCGCGGTTGCGGATCTGCGGGGACCCGACCGTGCGCGACGCCATGGCCAGCGCCGGGACGGATTCACCCAGTTCGGCGATGACGCGAGAGTACGGGACGCCGGCGCCGAGCCGGACCGTGTCGTCCATAGTGGACCACTCCGTCAGCTCCCCGACCGCGGTCAGGTCCAGGAGGGCGTCCGGGCGCCTGTGGTCGAAGTTGAGTTCGACCATGACGTCGGTGCCGCCGGCGATCGGCAAGGCGCCGGGCCGCTCGGCCTTCAGGGCGAGGGCCTCGGCGAGCGTCGCGGGACGCAGGAACTCCACGGGCTGCTCCTTCGTGAGGGCGATAGACCAGTAGACGACGGATCACGGCCGGGCGGCAACGGCACCACGCATGAAACGCACCGCAGCGGACGCGGGGCCGGTTGTGCTTTCCTACAAGCCTCATGACGACCGTGAAAACTCTGCTGGGGCTGCCGGGGCTGCGGCTGCGCCCACGCGCCGGGACCGACCTGCTCGACCGGCCGGTGACGCGCATCTACGTCACGGAGCTGTCCGACCCCGGACGGTACCTTTCGGCCGGTGAGCTGGTGCTCTCCGGCCTGCTCTGGTGGCACGAGCCGGGTGACGCCGAGCCGTTCGTGGCGGCGCTGGCCCGCTCGGGCGCGGCGGCGCTGGCCGCGTCCGGCGCGGACTCGGGCGGCATCCCGGACGACGTCGTCGACGCCTGCGTCCGGCACCGCATCCCGCTCCTCGAGGTGCCCGCCGACCTGTCGTTTTCGGTGATCACCGAGCAGGTGGTGCTGGCGCTGGCAGCCGCGTCCGACAGTGCCCGCAAACGTTTGCAGGCCGCGGCGGAGGCGCCGGTCGAGACGCTGGTCGAGCGGGCTTCGGCGGAACTGGGGCTGCCGTGCTGGGTGCTGTCGGGCCTTGGCCGGCTGATCGCGGGGACGGCCCCGTTGCCGATGCCGCCGGAGGACGTCGTCCGCCGGTACGCGGCCCGCGAGCCGGGGCCGCTGACGGTGCTCCCGGTCGAGGGGCGGCACGCGGTGCCGTGGCTGATCGCCGCCGGGGGGCCGTTGAGCACCGCGCAGGCCGAGCTGGCCGAGGAGGTGGCGGGGCTGGTCGGGGTCACGCGGGCCCGCAGGTCCCGCCCGGAGGTGTCACTGCCCGAGGACGTGTGCGTTGTCGGGTTGCGGACCGAAGGCAGCGACGAGAGCCGGGACATCCTGGACGAGTTGCTGCCGGACGCGACGTTGCTCGATTCGCCGGGCGACACGTCGTATGCGGCGGTAGCCACGCCTTCCCTGGCGGGCCTGTCCATTGTGGAGCCGCTGCTGCGAGCTTCGCGGATCCTGTGCGGGGTCAGCGATCCGGGCCGGGTGGACGAGGCCGTGGAAAGTGCGCGGTACGCCGTGGCGGTGGCGGCGCGGCGGCCGGGCCGGGTGGCGGTGGTCCGGACCGGTGACGTGGCGGTGCACGAGCTGCTGCTGGCCGGGGCGCCGGACGGGGTGCGCGCGGCGGTGCGCCGTCGGGTGCTCGGGCCGTTGCTGGCCTACGACGCGGAGCAGCACACGGACCTGGTGCACACGGTCCGCGTGTTCCTGGAGTGCTCGGGCTCCCCGACCCGGGCGGCGAAGGCGTTGCACGTCCACGTGAACACGCTGCGCTACCGGATCGGGCGGGCGGGTGAGCTGCTGGGCGCGGACCTGACGGAGTTCACCGACCAGCTGGACGTGTACCTGGCCTTGCGCGCCGGCGACTAGAACGCCCGCTCGCCCGCTCGGCGCAGGGGGAAGACCTCGCACCCCACCGGCCGCCGTCTCGCGTTGCGTGACCGGGGGCAAGGGGGAGGATGAGCGGGTGGACCCCGAAATCACCTCGGCCCGGCAGGCGGCGGACGACGCCCGCGTGCTGGCCTTCGGGCGGCTGCAAGGCGCGGCGCACCGGCTCGGGTACCTGCTCGGGCGAGCGTTGGAACGCGAATGCGGGATCACGCACCTGATGTACGAGGTCCTGCTGATCGTGGGCCGCACCGGCGCGGACGGGCTGACCATGCGCTCCATCGCCCAGGAGCAGGTGCTCACCACCGGCGGCGCGACCCGCCTGGTCGACCGGATGGAGGCGCTCGGGCTGGTGACCCGCACGGCGTCCCCGAGCGACAAGCGCGTCCAGCTCGTCCGGCTGACCTCGTTCGGCGAGGAGACGACCGTGCGGGCCAGCCGGCTGCACGTGGAGAACGTCGAGCAGTTCTTCTTCCGGCCGCTGCCCGAGGACCACCGGGCGCGGTTCGCCGACGACCTGCGGACGTTGAGCCACTTCGCGCGTGACGCCCTCCCGCGGCTGCGTTAAGCCGCGACCGGCGCCGCCCCTTCGAGGGTCTCTCGCAGCTTGGCCCGGTCCAGTTACCCTCCGGACTTCGCCACGACGAACGTCGCCACGCAGTTGCCCAGCAGGTTGACGAACACACGCATCGAGTCCATCAGGCGGTCCGCTCCCAGCAGCAGGCCACGCCCGCCATGCCCTTCGACGTCAGCATCAGGATCAGCACCGCCAGCAGCTGCTGGCCGAGCCAGGCCGGTCGCCGCGCGGGAGCAGCCGGCGTCGGTGAGCTTGGCCATGATCCGCGGCATCACCGACTCCGTCGAGGCCGTGCCCAGCGCCAGGAGGAACTCTTCACGCGTGTAGCGGAGGAACTTCCAGACCGAAACCCCGGCGTAGCACCGGGAAGTCGCGGCGAGGACGAGCGTGAACAGCAGCGCGAACGTCGTGACGACCTCGAAGTAGACGACGGCTTTGAGTCCGATTCGTCCGACCGCTTTGAGGTCGCCGACGGCGGCGATGCCGGTCACCACGACGCAGAAGATCAGCGCCGCGATGATCAGACGTCCACCAGCGCTTCTTCTTCTCGGCCATGGCCGGACCCTAAGCATCGGATGTTCCGGCGGTGTTGACGCTCGCAGTGACGTACCCGACGCCCGCGTCGGGCGCTGCGGCAGACTGACCGGGTGGGCAAGCGGAAGCAGGTCCGCGTCGGCCCGCCGCCGACGACGGCCGAGGAGTTCGGCGAGGCGCTGTTCGCCGCCGTACCGGGCGACGCGGACTGGCTGGCGCCGGACTTCACCCTGCCGCCCGCTCTCGCCGCGGCTGCCGATCTGATCGCCGGGCAGCTGATCGGCCGCGCGTGCCGGGGTGGCTGGCTGCCCGAAGACCTCCGCCAGGTGGCCCGGCGCCGCCTGGACGAGTTCGCCGGCTCGTACCTGCTCGACGCCCTCGCCGCCTACGCCGGGCAGTTCCCCGCAGTGCACCCGGACTGGCTGGCCCAGCTCGACGCGGTCCGCTGGTGGAACGAAACCGAGCCGCACCTGCCGCAGTGGGCGGCGAAGCACATCCTCACGCCGTCCGAAGCGGTGGCGGCGGTCATCGACGCGGTCGGCCTGCTGAAGACGCTGCCCCCGGTGACCGTGGTGCTGCCCGCGCCGGGCACCCCGCTGCCGCGCGCGGCACGCCACCCTGTCGACGACAAGAAGCTGAGCCGGGTCCGCGCGCTGCTCGCGAAGGCCGAGTCGAGCTCATTCCCGGAGGAGGCCGAGGCTCTTTCGGCGAAGGCGCAGGAGCTGATGACCCGCCACGCCCTCGACCGGGCACTGGTGGAGGCGGGCACCGGTGCGCCGGACCGGCCCGCGGCCCGCCGCATCTGGCTCGACACGCCCTACACCGACGCGAAGTCGCTGCTGGTCCACGTGGTGGCGAAGGCCAACCGCTGCCAGGCGATCTTCGACGCACGCTGGGACTTCGTCACCGTCGTCGGCGACGAACTGGATTCCGTCGAGCTGCTCACGACTTCGCTGCTCGTCCAGGCGACCCGGGCGATGATCGCCGACCCGGCGGGCCGGTCCCGGGATCTCCGGAAGTCGTTCCTCGTTTCCTACGCCACCCGAATCGGCGAGCGGCTCGAGCAGGCGGCGAAGGCGACGATCGCCGAGGCGCCGGGCCTGCTGCCGGTACTGGCATCACGCGAGGCGCAGGTGGCGGCGGCGTTCACCGAGCTGTTCCCCGAGGTGGTGTGCAAATCGGTGACCGTGCGCAGCCACGAAGGGTGGGGCGCGGGGCGGGAGGCCGCCGACCGCGCCCAGCTCGGCGAGTGACTCCTACACCTCGCGCCGCGCGTACTTCTCCAGTTCCGGCCGCCCGAACGGCAGCTCGCCCTCGTCCAAGGCCCCGCAGTCCAGCCCACGCAGCAGGTACACCGCCAGCGCCTGCGCGGTCGCCGGTTCGTCCAGCACTCCCCCGGCCGTCTTCTCCGCGTACGCGCGCAATCGCGCCACCGCCTCCGGGAACCCCGCCCGGTAGAACGTGTACGTCGCCGCGAAGCGGGTCGGCAGCTGGTGGGGGTGCAGGTCCCAGCCCTGGTAGAAGCCGCGCTCCAAGGACCTGCGGACCAACCGGAGGTGTTCCGCCCACGCCGCGGGCAGGGCGTCGCCGATCGGGAGCCGGTTCGTCGAGCCGTCCGAGAGGCGGACGCCGGTGCCCGCCGCCGCGATCTGCATCAGGCCCTTGGCCAGGTCGGCCGCCGGGTGCTCCATGCTCTGGTACGCCGCCGCGATGCCGAGGCCCGCGCTGTAGTCGTACGTTCCGTAGTGCAGTCCCGAGCAGCGGCCCTCGGCCGCCTGCACGATCCGCGCCACCGACAGCGTCCCGTCGACGTCCACAATGGACTGCGCCGTCTCGATCTGGACCTCGAAGCGCAGCGTGTCCTCGGGCAGATCGTACGCGGTTTCCAGGCGAGCGAGGACCTCCGCGGCCACCGCGACCTGCTCGACGGCCGTCACCTTCGGCAGGGTGACGACGAAACCGGGCGGCAACGGCCCGTTGTCCAGCAACGACCCGAGGAACAGGTCCAGGGTACGAATGCCACGCCGGCGGGTCGCCGCTTCGAAGCTCTTGAAGCGGATGCCGCAGAACGGCGTCCCGCCCGTCGTCGCCAGGGTCTGCCCGGCCGCCACCGCCGCCGCGTCCTCGACGTCGTCGGGCACGCGGCCGAAGCCGTCCTCGAAGTCGATCCGCAGGTCCTCGATCGGCTCGGTCAGCAGCTTCGCGCGGACGCGTTCGAAGACGTCCGCGTCGGCGCCGAGGAGGTCGCCGTGCTCGATGAAGACCCGCATCGCCTGCTTGCCCCAGTCGGCCACCAGGCGCGTCTTGTACTGCGCCGCCGGGACGTAGACCGTGTGCACGGGCTGGCGTCCCGGCCGCTCCCCCGGGTACGACGCCGCGACGCGCGCGTCGGCCGCAGCCAGGCGCGCGTCGGCGGCGTCGTAGACGTCCTCGGAAAGCCGCACTACTTGATCTTCTCGTACGCGGGCAGCGTCAGGAAGTCCGGGAACTCGTCGGCCAGCGCGACCTGCTCGAACAGCTCCACCGCGGGCTCCAGCAGCTCCGGCTTGAGCTCGCCGGCCAGCTCGCCGCGGACGTCGGCCAGCACACCGCGCACCAGCTCCGCCGTGACGGTGTCGCCACTGTCCAAAGTGGTCCCGTTCTTGACCCACTGCCAGATCTGCGAGCGGGAGATCTCGGCGGTGGCGGCGTCTTCCATCAGGTTGTGGATGGCCGCCGCGCCGTTGCCGCCCAGCCAGGAGGCGATGTAGCGGACACCGACGTCGACCGCCGCGCGCAGGCCGGCCGCGGTCGCGCTGCCCGGCGTCGAAGCGACGTCCAGCAGCTGATCGGCGGTGACGCTGACCTCGTCGCGGGTGCGGCCGAGCTGGTTGGGCTGGTCGCCGAGCACCTTGTCGAACTCCTCCTTGCAGAGCTCGACCATGCCCGGGTGCGCGACCCAGGAGCCGTCGAAGCCGTCGCCGGCCTCGCGGGACTTGTCCGCGTGCACCTTTTCGAAGGCGCCCTTGTTGGTCTCGGGGTCCTTGCTCGGGATGAACGCGGCCATGCCGCCGATCGCGAAGGCGCCGCGCTTGTGGCAGGTGCGCACCAGCAGCTCGGTGTAGGCCCGCATGAAGGGCGCGGTCATGGTGACGGAGTTGCGGTCCGGCAGCACGAACTTCTCGCCCGCGTCGCGGAAGTACTTGATGACGCTGAACAGGTAGTCCCAGCGGCCGGCGTTGAGGCCGGAGGCGTGCTCGCGCAGCTCGTAGAGAATCTCTTCCATCTCGAACGCGGCCGGGATGGTCTCGATCAGCACGGTGGCGCGGACGGTGCCGTGCTCGATGCCGAGGGTCTTCTCGGCGTGGGTGAAGACGTCGTTCCAGAGCCGCGCTTCGAGGTGGCTCTCCATCTTCGGCAGGTAATAGTACGGGCCCTTGCCGCGCTTGAGCAGTTCGGCGGCGTTGTGGAAGAAGTGCAGGCCGAAGTCGACGAGCGCGCCGACGCCTTCACGGTCGCCGAACTTCAGGTGGCTCTCGGGCAGGTGCCAGCCGCGCGGGCGGACCACGATGGTGGCGTGCTCGACGTCGCCGGAGAGCGCGTAGCTCTTGCCGCCGCTCTCCAGGGTGATCGTCTCGCGGATGGCGTCGTAGAGGTTGACCTGGCCGGAGACCACGTTGTGCCAGTGCGGCGTGTTGGCGTCTTCGAGGTCGGCGAGCCACACCTTCGCGCCGGAGTTGAGCGCGTTGATGGTCATCTTGCGGTCGGTCGGCCCGGTGATCTCGACGCGGCGGTCGCGGAGCGCGGGCGGCGCGCCGGCGACCTGCCAGTCGCCTTCGCGGATCTCCTTGGTCTCCGGCAGGAAGTCGAGCCGGCCGGTGGTCCGGGCCTCCTCGCGACGCTTGCCGCGCGCCTGGAGCAGCTCGTCGCGGCGGCCGGCGAAAGCGTCGTGGAGGCCGGCGAGGAAGGCGAGCGCCTCCGGCGTGAGGATCTCGTCGCCGCGCTCGACCGGGTCGCCCAGCACCTGGACTTCAGAAGACATGGGGAAACACCTCGAGGGTTCGGATCTTTGGATAACGGCCCTACGGTTTTCTACCAGCCGGACTATAGTTTCTGCATAGCGGAAGCTCAACGCCGACGTAAGGAGGGCCACCGTGCCGGCGGAGAAGAACGGTCGCGACGGCGGCGTCCAGTCCCTGCAGCGCGCCTTCGAGCTGCTGGAACACCTCGCGGACACCGGCGGCGAGGCGAGTTTGTCGGAGCTGGCGACGCTGTCCGGGCTGCCGATGCCGACGATCCACCGGCTCATCCGCACGCTGGTCGACCTGGGGTACGTCCGCCAGAACACGAACCGCCGCTACGCGCTGGGCGCGCGGCTCATCAGACTGGGCGAGAACGCGAGCATGCAGTTCGGCGCCTGGGCGCGGCCGTTGCTGGCCGAACTGGTGGAAGAGGTCGGCGAGACGGCGAACCTGGCGGTCCTGGAGCGCGACGAGGTCGTGTACGTGGCCCAGGTGCCCTCGAAGCACTCGATGCGCATGTTCACCGAGGTCGGACGGCGGTTGCTGCCGCACGGAACCGGGGTCGGGAAGGCGATGCTGGCCCACCTGCCGTCGTCCGAGGTCCGGTCACTGCTGGACCGGACGGGGATGCCGGCGTACACGGAGCACACGTATACCGACCCGGACGCGCTGGCGGTGGAGCTGTCGCGGATCGCTTCGCAGGGGTACGCGCTGGACGAGGCCGAGCAGGAGCTGGGGGTGCGGTGCGTGGCGGTGGCGGTGCCGGGCGCACCGGTGCCGGCGGCGGTTTCGGTGTCCGGGCCGTCCGGTCGGCTGACCGCCGAGGCGGTGGCGCACATCGCCCCGGCGGTGCAGCGGGTCGCCGACGCCCTCGGCGCTAGCCTGTCCCAGGCCGTCGCACAAGTGTGACAGTGGGTGAAATTAAGGTGACACAAAGTGACACCCGCGAGGGGAGCGAATCCGGCGCCGGTAAAGTCGGCGACATGGCAAGCCTCGAAGCCCGCGTGACCGCGTTGGAGGAGCAGGTGCAGTACACCCGGCAGGACGCCGCGGCGGCTCGCATACTCGCCGGCACGGCAGACCGCGACGTCTCCGAGTTCAAGCAGACCTTGAACGGCCACACCAAGGTGCTCAACGCGATGCGCGAGACGCAGATCGAGCACGGGCAAGACATCTCCGGCCTCAAGACCGACGTCACCGGCCTCAAGACCGACGTCACCGACCTCAAGACCGACGTCGCCGACCTCCGGGCCGAGATGCGCAGCGGGTTCACCAAGATCAACGTCGGCATGGAGCAGATGAGCCGGCTGCTTCAGCAGGTCATCGACAAGGACTGACTCAGCTCAGCTCCCCTTCCAGCAGGTCCATCAGCAGCCCGTCGTGCCAGGTGCCGTCCGGGGCGCGTTCGTAGTTCCGCAGGATCCCGACCGGCCGGAAGCCCACCTTCGTGTACACCCGGATCGCCGTCTCGTTGGACGCCGCCGGGTCGATCGTCAGCCGGTGGTGGCCGGTCTCGAACAGGTGGCGGGCCAGGGCGCGGATCGCGTCCGTGCCGAGGCCGCGGCCGTGGAAGTCCGGGTGCAGCGAGATGTCGATGCCCGCGTGGCGGTACTGCGGGTCCAGCTCCTCGCAGCTCTGGATCAGGCCGACGACGTCACCGTCGAACTCGATCACGTAGACCGTGTAGCCCTCTTCGACTTCGTACAGGCCTTCGGTTTCGCGGTCCGGGTCGCCCCACCAGCGGGCGACCTCCGGGGTGGCCAGGATTTCGCGCACCCGGACGCGGTCGGCTGGGCCGATCGGGCGCAAGCGCACCCGATCGCCGTGAATGGCGGTCACAATGGGTCCTCTCTCGTAGCGAATGACGGCTTCGGGGCGTCTTCCACGAGGAGGGGCACGCGTGCGTCAACCGGGCATTCCCGGATTCTGCGCCGGGTGCACCGCCGCCGTCATCCGAATATCGCCGGAGGCCGCATGAACACGCACGCGGGCGCCTTGGCCTGGCTCGCGCAGGGCGCCGCTTCGAACCTCCTGGACCGGCTCGTCGACCGCGCGCTCGACGGCTCGCCCGCGTCGCCCGCCTGGCCGGGCCCGGCGAAGACCGCCGCGGGCACCGTCGAGATCACCGTGCGGCACCACGGTGCCGCGAAGGGCCGGACACCGGTGATCCTCACGATGCAGGAGGACGGCGGCCGCACCGGCACGGCGTTCTCGGCGATCCTCGGCCACACGGCCCGCATCGCGGTCCCCAGCGGCCGCTACTTCAGCGCGGCGATGGTGCTCGACCCGGCCCGCCGCACGCTGCAGGGCATCGGCTGGTCCCACCTGACCGTGCCGGCCCGCGGGACGTCCCCGTGCCTCATCCCGGCGAACCGCCCGTCGGCGCCGGTGATCCTGCAGCTGGGGTTGCGGAAGGCGGACGGGACGCCGTTGTTCCGGCTGGAGCCGCCGGCGAAGGTCCGCTGACCGAGCGACCTCGACATCACCGTGCGATACCGGGCAGCGGGCGGCGCTGCCCGGGTTCCGGACCGCGCCACGCGAAGGCGAGCGGGCAGCGGGTGCGACCGTGCCGATGGTGCTCGCCGAAACCGCGCTCGGCCTGAAGACGCCGGACGGCAGCAGCCCGTCCGAGCTGCGCCCGCCAGCCGATCACCTAGCCGAGCAGGGCGTCCACGAAGGCGCCCGGCTCGAACGGGGCCAGGTCGTCCGGCCCCTCGCCCAGGCCGACCAGCTTCACCGGGACCCCCAGCTCCTTCTGGACCTGGAACACGATCCCGCCCTTGGCCGTCCCGTCCAGTTTGGTCAGCACGATGCCCGTCACGTCGATGACCTCGGCGAACACCCGGGCCTGCATGAGCCCGTTCTGGCCCGTCGTCGCG
Organism: Amycolatopsis sp. NPDC003731; assembly: GCF_053586895.1. Classification (NCBI taxonomy): domain Bacteria; kingdom Bacillati; phylum Actinomycetota; class Actinomycetes; order Pseudonocardiales; family Pseudonocardiaceae; genus Amycolatopsis; species Amycolatopsis sp. NPDC003731. The sequence goes on from NZ_JBSFNC010000066.1 coordinate 16,759, forward strand.
TCCAGGACCAGCAGGACCTCGTCGACCTTGGCCTGCTTCTCCACCACGCGCTTGACCTTGCCCAGCTCGTCCATCAGGCCCGTCTTCGTGTGCAGGCGGCCCGCCGTGTCGACCAGGACCGCGTCGACACCGGTGTCCACGCCGCGCTTGACCGCGTCGAACGCCACCGCCGCCGGGTCCGCGCCCTCCTTGCCGCGGACGACCTCGGCGCCCACGCGCTCGGCCCACGTCTGGAGCTGGTCGGCCGCCGCCGCGCGGAACGTGTCCGCCGCGCCCAGCAGGACCGTGCCGCCCTGGGCCACCAGGACGCGGGCGAGCTTGCCCGTGGTCGTCGTCTTGCCCGTGCCGTTGACGCCCGCCACCAGCACCACCGCCGGCTGCTTCTTGCCGTCGACCGTGTGCGGCAGCGCCCGGACCGCGCGGTGGCCGTCGGTGGACAGCTGCGCCGTCAGCACCTCGTGCAGCACCTCGCGCGCCTCGGCCGACGACCGCACCGCGCGCCGGGACAGCTCGTCGCGCAGGCGCTCGACGATCTGGTTCGTCGTGGCCGCACCGAGGTCGGCCAGCAGCAGCGTGTCTTCGACGTCCTGCCAGGAGTCCTCGTCGAGGTCACCCGCGCCGAGCAGGCCCAGCAGGCTCGTCCCGAACACCGAGCGGGACTTCGAAAGCCGGCCGCGCAGCCGCTCCATGCGGCCGGTCGCCGGCTCGATCTCCTCGGCGACCGGGGCCGGTTCGACGACCTCGGCGTCCGGCAGCTCGACGTCGCGGACCGTGCGCTGCGCCGAGTCGCGCGGGACCGCCGCGTCGTCGCCCACCGCGGGCTGGCCGTCGGTCTCCGGCCGGTCCCCGACCGGGTGCTCGGGGGCTTCGGCCTCGGCCGTGCCGCCGGGCGCGAGCGCGATGCCCCCGCTGGCCGCGTACGACCCGCCCTTCGGTTTCGCCTCGACCTCGCGCTGGGCGTCCAGGCTGATCCGCCGCCTGCGTGCGATCAGCAGGCCGGTCACCAGCAGGGCGACCAGGACGACGACGGCGACGACTACGAACAGGAACCAGGTGCTCGACACGGGCCCATCCTTTCATCCGCGCTCCCCCGCGCCGGACACCCCGTCCGCACAGGCAATTCGTCACCACCTAGGTCCCGATTGGGCCAAGACTTCACCAAGTGGGTTGCGTCACAGGCAACGCTCCACTAAACCCCTCCGGATGGGGATGCGAGCGAGTCACGGCTATCGGGTGATCGGCCTGATTTCGGGCACGTCGCTCGACGGGATCGACGTGGCCGCCGCCGACCTGCACGCCGAAGAGGACACGGTCGTGCTGACGCCGCTCGGCGAGCTCGACGTCCCCTATCCCGATCACCTGCGCGAGGGCCTGCTCGCCGCGCTGCCGCCGAACCCGTGCACCGCCGGCGAACTGACGCGGCTGGACACCGGTGTGGGCCAGGCGTTCGCCGACGCGGCCGCGCGCGGTGTCGAAGAGCTCGGCGGCAGCGCGGACCTGGTCGCCTCGCTCGGCCAGACGGTGTTCCACTGGGTCGAGGACAACCACGTCCGCGGCACCCTCCAGCTCGGCCAGCCCGCGTGGATCGCCGAACGCACCGGGCTGCCGGTGGTCGCCGACCTTCGGGCGCGCGACGTCGCCGCGGGCGGCCACGGCGCGCCCCTGGCGAGCACGCTCGACCGGCTGTGGCTGCGCGGCCTCGCCGAGGACACCGGACGGCCGGTCGCCGCGCTGAACCTCGGCGGCATCGCGAACATCACCGTCGTCGCCGAGGGGCGGCCGGTGATCGCCTACGACACCGGGCCCGCCAACGCCCTGCTCGACGTCGCCGCTCACCGCGTCTCGGGGCAGCGCAGCGACGTCGACGGGCGGCTCGCCCTCGGCGGGTCGGTGCGCGCCGACCTGCTCGGCCGGCTGCTGGCCGACCCGTACTTCACCGCCGCGCCGCCGAAGTCGACCGGCAAGGAGCACTTCAACGCGGACTACCTCGACACCGCACTGGCCGGTCTGGACGGCGTCGAACCCGGCGACCTGCTCGCGACGCTGACCGAGCTGACCGCCGTCACCGTGGCCGACCAGTGCCGCCGCCACGGTGTCACGACCGTCATCGCCTCCGGCGGGGGCGTCGCCAACCCGGCGCTGATGGCCGCGCTGGTCCGCGCCGTGGGTTCGGCGGTGGTCAAGACCAGTGACGACCTCGGCCTGCCCGGCGCCGGCAAAGAGGCGTACCTGACCGCGCTGCTGGGCTGGCTCAGCTGGTGCGGCGTGCCCGGTACGGTGCCGTCGGCGACCGGTGCCCGCGGGCCGCGCGTGCTCGGCGCGCTGGTCCCGGGCCGCGGTCCCCTGACCCTTCCCGCCCCGCTGGGGGGCACCGTGACCCGGTTGCGAGTCGCGGAGAAGGCCGGAGAACGGTAGGAGTGATCCATGCGCGGTGTTGACCTCGCCATCATCGTGATCTACCTGGCGGCGATGCCGCTGATCGGCGTGCTGGTCGGCCGGAGACAACGGTCGGCGGCGGACTACTTCGTCGGCGAGCGCAGCCTCCCGTGGGGTGCGGTGATGCTGTCCGTGGTGGCCACGGAGACCTCGACGCTCACCGTGATCAGCACGCCCGGGCTGGTCTTCGGCAACGCCTTCCTGTTCCTGCAGCTGGCCTTCGGCTACATCATCGGCCGGACGATCGCCGCGTTCGTGCTGCTGCCGCGGTACTTCCGGGGCAACCTCGTCAGCGCGTACGCCTTCCTCGGGAAGCGGTTCGGCTCGGGGCTGCAGGGCACGGCGTCGGTGACGTTCGTGATCACGCGGCTGCTCGCCGAGGGCGTGCGCCTGTTCGCCGGCGCGATCCCGATCAAGGTGATCCTCGGCCACTACGGGATCCACCTGGACTACTGGGTGATCGTCGTCATCCTCACCGCGCTGACGCTGGTCTACGCCTACATCGGCGGGATCAAGGCGGTGGTCTGGGTCGACGTCATCCAGCTGTCGCTCTACCTCGGCGGCGCCGCGGTGGCCGCGATCGTGCTGCTGAACAAGCTGCCGGCCGACTGGGCCACCCAGGCGTCCGCGGACGGCAAGTTCATGCTCGTCGACTTCACGAAGAACCTGCTGACCAGCCCGTACGCCTTCATCACGGCGGTGCTCGGCGGCGCGGCGCTCTCGATGGCGTCCCACGGCGCCGACCAGCTGATCGCGCAGCGGCTGCTGGCCACGCGCAGCCTGCGCGACGGCCAGAAGGCGCTGATCGGCAGCGGCGTCATCGTCACCGTGCAGTTCGCGCTGTTCCTGCTGGTCGGGGCCATGCTGTGGGTGTTCAACGGCCGCAAGTCCGTGGCGCAGCTGGGGTTGCAGAGCCCGGACGACGTGTTCTCGCGGTTCATCATCGACGACCTGCCGGTCGGTGTCTCGGGCCTGCTCATCGCCGGTGTCCTGGCCTCGACCATGGGCGCGCTGGCTTCGGCGCTCAACGCCCTGTCGACGTCCACCGTGGCCGACCTCTACCAGCGGTTCACCAAGCGCTCGCCGGAAGACTCGAAGCTCCTGCAGCACGGTCGCATGTGGACCCTGATCTGGGCCGTCGTGTTCGCGGTGTTCGCGTCGCTGTTCTCCACCACGAAGAACTCGGTGATCGAGCTCGGCCTGGCCATCACCGGCTACACCTACGGTGCGCTGCTGGGGTCGTTCCTGCTCGGCCTGCTGATCAAGAAGGCGCGGCAGGCGGACGCGATCGTCGCGTTCGTGGTCACGGTCGTGGTGATGGCGTTCGTCATCCTCGGGGTGAAGTTCAACGCGAAGACCGGCGGCCTGATCGGCGTCGACTTCAGCAAGGCGGCCGGGGACAAGGTGGCGCTGGCCTACCCGTGGTACACGCTGATGGGCGTGCTCATCACCCTGGTCGTCGGCGGCCTGCTGGCACTGCGGCACCGGACGCCGGACCCGAAGGCGGCCGAAGCGGAAGCCGCGACCGCCGAGGTGCGCGCCGCCTGATCCGCCTGAACCGTTTCCGGCGGGCTCCCGTGTGGAGGGGCGGGAGCCCGCCGAGAAGCGGCGGGAGGATTTCGAAGGTGGATTCCATGAAGCGGATGACGGTGGCGCTCGCGGTGGGTGCCCTCCTGGTCGGCGGCGCGGCGACGGCTTCGGCCACCCCGGCGGCCGCCAAGGTGCCGGACGCGATCAAGGTCCCCGCGGGCAACCGGCCGGTGGCCGCCTACGCGGCCGAGGGCGTGCAGATCTACGGCTGCACGAACGGCGCGTGGACGCTGATCCAGCCCGCCGCCGTGCTGTCGAAGCACGGGAAACCGGTGGCGCTGCACAGCAAGGGCCCGGTCTGGACGTCCATCGTGGACGGCAGCACGGTCGGCGCGGCGGCGGCCGCTTCCTCGCCGCGGACGGACGCGATCCCGGAACTGCTGCTCAAGGCGAACCTCAACACCGGCGACGGGATCTTCGGCAAGGTGACCTACGTCCAGCGCCTCAACACCCGCGGCGGCGTTGCCCCGGCCGGGACGTGCACGGCGGGCGCGCAGACGGCGGTCCGGTACTCGGCGGACTACGCCTTCTGGGTCGCCGGATAAGCGGATGTGACCCCCTGTCCCGCTCCCGTAGCCTGGGAGCGGGACAGGGGGTCACATGGGGTTCTTCATCGGTCTCGGCGCGGTGCTGCTGGTCGTGCTCGTCATCGCACTGGTCATGGACCGGTCCGACCGCAAGCGGGGCGTCAAGCGCGGCATGCTCACGCCACGCGGACGCCGGCCGCGGATCGGCGACGCCCAGTGGATGGGCAACGACCTGCGCCACTACGAGCCCCGCGCGCACGGCGAAGACCGCCGCGCACCGCGCGAGGACGAGATCAGCTGACCGGAACCGGCTCTTCCTCGGTCGAGCGCAGGCGCTGCGAGATCACCTTCGTGATGCCGTCGCCCTGCATGCTCACGCCGTAGAGGGCGTCGGCGATCTCCATGGTCGGCTTCTGGTGGGTGATGATGATCAGCTGCGACGAGTCGCGCAGCTGCTCCAGCAGCCCGATCAGCCGGCGCATGTTCGTGTCGTCGAGCGCCGCCTCGACCTCGTCCATGACGTAGAAGGGTGAAGGGCGGGCGCGGAAGATCGCCACCAGCATGCCCACCGCGACCAGCGACTTCTCGCCGCCGGACAGCAGCGACAGCCGCTTGACCTTCTTGCCCGGCGGCCGCGCTTCGACGTCGACGCCGGTGGCCAGCAGGTCGTCCGGCTCGGTGAGGACCATCCGGCCCTCGCCGCCCGGGAAGAGCACGCCGAACACCGTCTCGAACTCGCGCGCCACGTCCGCGTACGCCGAGGCGAAGACCTCGAGGATCTTCTCGTCGACCTGCTTGATGACGGCTTCGAGGTCCTTGCGGGTGTCCTTGAGGTCCTCCAGCTGCGTGGAGAGGAACTTGTACCGCTCCTCCAGCGCCGCGAACTCCTCGAGGGCGAGCGGGTTGACCTTGCCCAGCAGCGACAGGTCCTTCTCGGCGCGCTTGGCGCGGCGGGCCTGGGTGTCGCGGTCGTAGTGCATCGGCGGCGGCGGGGTGACGTCCTCGCCGCGGTCCTTGGCCGCCTCGTACTCGGCCATCTCACCCGCGCTCGGCGGCACCGGGACGTCCGGGCCGTACTCGCGGACGAGGTCCTCCAGGCCCATGCCGAAGTCCTCGGCGATCTTGGCTTCGAGGGTCTCCAGCCGCAGCCGCTGCTCGGCGCGCAGGACCTCGTCGCGGTGGACGGCGTCGGTCAGCTTCTCCAGCTCGCCGGTCAGCTCGCGGACCTTCGCGCGGACACCGGTCAGCGCCTGCTCGCGGCTCTGGCGGCGGGCCTGGACCTGGTCGCGTTCGGTGGCGGCGCGCTGCACCGAGTGCTCGATGCGCTCCAGGGCGATCTCGCCGGCGTTGACGACGGCGTTGGCGATCTCGGCGCCGCGTTTGCGGGCCGCGGCGGCACGCTCGGCGCGTTCACGGGCCTGCTGCTCGGCGTGCGCGGCGCGACGAAGGCCCTCGGCCTTGCCGGCGATGCTGCGGGCGCGCTCTTCGGAGGTGCGCTGCGCGAGCCGCGCCTCCATCTCCTCCTGCCGCACGACGGCCAGTTCTTCGACGGCCTGGTCGCGCTCGGCGGTGTCCGGGTCGTCCTCGACGGGCTGCTCGGCGACGGCGGCGAGCCGTTCCTCCAGCTCGGCGAGCTGGGCGAGCGCCTGGACGCGGCTCTGCTCGACCTTCGCGCGCTGCCCGGACAGCCGTTCGACCTCGGCCTGTGCCTGGCGGGCGGCCTGCTGCAGCCGGTTGAGCCGCTCCGAGGACCGGGCGCGCCGGACCTTGGCCTCGCCGAGGGCGTCCTTGGCCTGGGAGACCTCTTCGCGACGCGCCTGCTGCTCGGCGCGGGCGCCTTCCAGCTCGGCCGCGTACCGCTCCAGCGAGCGTTCGGCCAGGCGCAGCCGCTCCCCCGCCTCGTCGACGGCGGCCTGGACCTCGATCACGCTCTCGCGCTTGCCGGAGCCGCCGATCGCCCAGCGGGCGCCGAAGACGTCGCCCTCGGCGGTGACCGCGCGGACCTCGGGGTGCACCGCGACCAGGTGCCGGGCCGCGTCGAGGTCGCGGACGATGGCCAGCTTGTCGAGGGCCTGCTCGACGGCGGGCCGCAGTTGCGCGGGCGCCGTGACGACCTCACGGGCCCAGCGCGCGCCTTCCGGCAGCGACGGCCACGAATAGGTGTCCACAGTGGACTCGGGCCCGCCGAGCAGGATGCCCGCGCGGCCGGAGTCCGTCTCCTTCAAGTACTTCAGGGCACGCAAGGCGTCTTCGCCGCCCGCGACGGCGATCGCGTCGGCGACCGGGCCGAGCGCCGCGGCGAGCGCGACTTCGTGCCCCGGCTCGACGGTCAGCAGCGCGGCGACCGAACCGAGCAGGCCCGGCAGCTCGTGGGACGCGCCGAGCAGCGCGCCCGCGCCGTCCTTGCGCCGCAGGCCCATGGACAGCGCCTCGACGCGCGCCTTCTCCGACGCGATCTCGCGCTCGGCGGCGCGCTCGGCCTTGACCAGCTCTTCGACGCGCGCCTTGGCCGCGTTGTTCGCCTCGACCGCGCGGTCGTGGCGGTCCATCAGGCCGGCGTCGTCGGATTCCTCCGCGCCGCCCTCGGCCTTGGCCAGCTCCAGCTCTTCGACGGCGATCTCGGCGCGCTCGGCGGCTTCCTCGATGGAGACGCTGAGCCGGTCGATCTCGTCGGTCGTGGCGCCGTTCTTGCTGCGCAGCGCTTCGACCTGGCCGGTCAGCTTGGCCATGCCCTCGCGGCGGTCGGCGATGGCGCGGACGGCGGCCCAGTGCGCCCGCTCGGCGGCCTGGACGCGCTGTTCGAGGTCCTCGCGGCGCAGCACGGTCTGGGCGAGCAGCTCCCGGGCCTCCATGACGGCCTCGTTGAGCTCTTCTTCCTGCTCGGCGACGCGCTCGGCCTCTTCGAGGAGCTCTTCGGGGTCGCGGCCGCCGGTGTTCGTCGCGACGTCGGCGGAGAGGTGGCGCTGGCGCTCGATGGCGAGCCGGACGGTGCCGCGCAGCCGCTCGGCCAGCGCGGACAGCTTGTACCAGGTCTCCTGGGCGGTCTGCAGGAGCGGCGCGTCCTCGGCGAGCGAGGCCTCCAGCTCGGCTTCTTCGGCGGAGACGATCTCGAGGGTCTGCTCGACCTCGGCGCGGCGCGCGCGGGCTGTCTTCTCGTCGGCTTCTTCGCGCGCGATGGCTTCCCGCTGGGTGACCAGGTCGTCGGCGAGCAGGCGCAGCCGGGAGTCGCGCAGCTCGGACTGCACCGACTGGGCCTTGCGGGCGATCTCGGCCTGCTTGCCCAGGGGCTTGAGCTGGCGGCGCAGCTCGGTCGTCAGGTCGCCGAGGCGGTCGAGGTTGCCCTGCATGTTGGCCAGCTTGCGCAGGGTCTGTTCCTTGCGCTTGCGGTGCTTGAGGACGCCGGCGGCCTCTTCGATGAAGGCGCGGCGCTCCTCGGGCTTCGACTCGAGGATCGCCGAGAGCTGGCCCTGCCCGACGATGACGTGCATCTCGCGGCCGATACCGGAGTCCGACAGCAGTTCCTGGACGTCCATCAGGCGGCAGCGGTCGCCGTTGATCTCGTACTCGCTGGCGCCGTCGCGGAACATCCGGCGGGTGATCGAGACCTCGGAGTACTCGATCGGGAGCGCGCCGTCGGCGTTGTCGATGGTGAGGGTGACCTCGGCGCGGCCGAGCGGGGCGCGGCCCGCGGTGCCGGCGAAGATGACGTCCTCCATCTTGCCGCCGCGCAGGTCCTTGGCGCCCTGGGTGCCCATGACCCAGCGCAGCGCGTCGAGCACGTTGGACTTGCCCGAGCCGTTCGGCCCGACCACGCAGGTGATACCCGGCTCGAAGCGCAGCGTGGTGGCCGAGGCGAAGGACTTGAAGCCCTTGAGCGTCAGGCTTTTCAGGTGCACGTGCTGCTGACCCCTCTGGCCGCGGGTACGGGCGGTTCAATCGTCCCAGGCTACCTGGGGGCCTCCGGGGTCCGCCGGACGCGCCCCCTCCTCGGCGCGCCTAGCACACTCCCGGCGGCCTCAGCAACACCACGAGCCACACCGGCCCCGGACGGCCTACCGCTCGACGAACCCGCTGAGTCCCCCTTTCGGGTCGGACCAGCGCTCGGCGACGTGCTCCACACTTCCGGGTGATTCTCCCGACCGTAACGCGGCCAACAGCCGCTGACAGTGGTCACGGCTACCCTCCGCTATCACCTCGACACGCCCGTCCGCCAGGTTGCTGGCGCTCCCGACGAGCCCGAGTTCCAGCGCACGGCTGCGCGTCCACCAGCGGAAACCGACGCCCTGAACCCGGCCGCGCACCCACGCCGTCAACCGGGTGCAGGTTTCTTCCTCACTCACGCTGTTCATCCCTTCCGGGTCGACCGACCGCGCACAGTAACGGATCAAGGCCACTACCTGGGCGAATACCCGCACGCCGGTGATAACCTCCCCGCCGAGGTCGGTCCCCCGCCGTGGCTGTGCTTGGTACGACACGCCCGTTTCCCGGCCTCACCGTGCCGTCGGAAACACCGCGCCTCCCCGAATTCCCCAAGGAGCCCCGTATGCCCCGCCCCGCCGGGTCGGATTCGAGCTCTCGGATCACCAGGATCGACACCGCGCCGCCCAAGAGCAGCAAACCGAACCGCACCGGGTACGTCGTGCTCGGGGTGGCCGGGCTGGTCGTCGCGACCGCGTTCGCCGCCGTGGCCGAGCTCGCCGGGCCGGCCCCCGCCTCGACCGCGGGCGGCACGGGCGGCCCCGGCGGGCAGGGCACCGTCCCGGCCGGCGTCCAGACGCTGCCGGCGACCCCGTCGTCGAGCGACCCCGCATCCTCGAGCGGCGCGCCGACTACGTCGAGCCCGACGTCGCCCAGCGCGCCGACGACCGTGGTTTCGGTAAGCCCGGACGGCAAGACGACCACCACGGTCGTCACCCAGCCGTCGCCGCCCCCGCCGCCGCGCAACGACACCGGCGGCAACCCGCCGCCGTCGAGCCAGCACCCGACGTCGCCCACGAAGACGCCGACGCCGACCCCCACGCCGACCCCGACTCCCACGCCGACCCCCACCCCGACGGACACCACACCGCCCGGGGGCGGCTCCAGCTCGGTCGGCGCCCCCTCGTCGAGCACGACGGGAACCAGCACGACAGCCTAGGCCCAAGTGCCCCAACGCTGAGGCACTTAACCTAAGTGTCCCAAGATTGGGGCACTTAGGCCAAGGCCAGAACGGCGGCGACCATCGCGTCGCGGGCCAGCAGCTGTACCGCGCGGGAGCTCGCGCCCGAGCTGAGCGCGGTGACCATCGCGTTCGGCTACGCGAAGCTGCGGTTCGGGATCGACCAGCCGGCCTTCTGGTTCTAGCCGCCGCGGACGCGGCGCCGCAGGTCGTCGGCGAAGAAGCCGGCGAGTGCGGGGCCGATGCCGATGATGCCGAAGCTCCAGGGTTCCGCGCTGCCGAGGACGGCCGCCACCCCCACGCCCACGAAGTAGCCGGCGACCAGCAACACGAGCAGCAGCGCGGCTCTGCCCCACCCGTTCTTCTTCCGCACCCCAGTGGCCATGGGGGAGGACTACCCGGCCGAGCCCGGGTTCAGGCCCCGGAAATCCGGGGCGGGCTTCCGCTCCGCCGTGCCCGGAAGTACCGGGCCCAGTAGAACGCGGCCGCGAGCACCCCGCCGACCGGCCACACGAACCGGAGCGCTTGCCGCCACCCGGTCGCTTCCCAGCCGAGGGCGAGCACCACGGCGGCGACCGTGAACACGCTCCACAACACCGCCAGGCCCAACGCCACCTTGGCCGGCATCCGGCCTTTCGTCCCCTCGGTCACGCCGGAGGGATACCCAGCGGGTCAGACCTCGAAGCGGTACCCCATCCCCGGTTCCGTGAGCAGGTGCCGGGGTCGCGACGGCTCCCGCTCCAGCTTGCGCCGCAGCTGGGCCAGGTACACCCGCAGGTAGTGGGACTCCGTCTCGTACGACGGGCCCCACACCTCGTGCAGGAGCTGCTTCTGCGCCACCAGCCGGCCGCGGTTGCGGACCAGCAGCTCCAGCACGCCCCACTCCGTCTTCGTCAGGTGGACTTCCACGCCGTCGTGGCGGCGGACCTTCTTCGCCGCCAGGTCGACGCTGAACGACGCCGTGTCCACCACCGCGTCCGCGCCGTCCGCGCCCGCCACCGCGGACCGACGGACCGCCGCGCGCAGGCGGGCCAGCAGCTCGTCCATGCCGAACGGCTTGGTCACGTAGTCGTCGGCGCCCGCGTCGAGGGCCTCGACCTTGTCCGCGGAGTCGCCGCGGGCGGACAGCACGATGATCGGGACCGTCGTCCAGCCGCGCAGGCCCGCGATCACCTCGGTGCCGTCCAGGTCCGGCAGGCCGAGGTCCAGCACGACCACGTCCGGCTTGGTCTCGGCGACCGCCTTCAACGCGGCCGTGCCGTCGTGCGCGGTGATCACCTTGTAGCCGCGGGCGGTCAGGTTGATCCGCAGCGCCCGCACGATCTGCGGCTCGTCGTCCACCACCAGCACGGTGGCCCCCGGGTCGCTCATCGCACCCCCTCCTCTTCGTACTCCACACTGAACGCGGGCAGCGACACCACGACCGTCAGCCCGCCGCCCGGGGTGTCCTCGGCGCGGATCGTGCCACCCATCGCCTCGGTGAACCCCTTCGCCACCGACAGCCCGAGCCCGACGCCCGGCGTCGTGTCCCGGTCGCCGCCGAGCCGCTGGAACGGCGCGAACGCCGAGTCCGCGGCGCCCTTGCGCAGGCCCTTGCCGTGGTCGACGATCCGCAGCTCGACTTGGCCGGAGTGCGCGCTGGCCCGGGCCGACACCGGGGCGCCGCCGTGGCGCAGGGCGTTGTCCAGGACGTTCGCCACCACCCGTTCCAGCAGGCCGGGGTCGGCCAGCACCGACGGGAGCTCGTCGTCGATCGCCACCACCACGTCGTCCGAGTTGTCCACATTGGACAAGGCGTGCGCGACGACCTCGTCGTAGCCGACGGGGCGCAGGTGCGGGCGGACCGCCCCGGTGGCCAGCCGCGAGGAGTCGAGGAGGTTGTCGATCAGCCCGGCGAGCCGGTCGGCGGACAGCTCGATGGCCTCCATCAGCTCCGCGGTGTCCTCTTCGGACAGATCCAGGTCCGCGGCACGCAGGCTGCCGATCGACGCCTTGATCGACGTCAGCGGCGTCCGCAGGTCGTGCCCGACGGCCGAGAGCAGCGTCGTGCGCAGCTCGGTCGCCTCGGCCTTGCGCTCGGCGCGCGCCGCCGCGGCCGCGGCCCGCTGCTGTCGCAGGGCCAGGAACGCCTGCCCCGCCACGGCTTCCAGGACCCGCCGGTCCGCCGCCGGCAACGCCCGGCCGCTCAGGGTCAGGTGGACGTCGGCGGTGACGGCGATGTCGGCGTCCGCCTCGTCCGGGTCGGCGCACGGGTGTTCCCCCACGGTCGCCACGCACTGCCACACCCCGTCCTGCTTCTCCAGCAGCGTCACCGACGTCAGCGCGAAGTTCTCGCGGACCTTCGCCAGCAGCCGCTCGATCGGGTTCGCGTGGGTGAGCACGGTCCGGGCGTAGGAGGCCAGCAGCGCCGCCTCGGTCCGGGCTCGCGCGGCCTGCGCGGCCCGGCGCGCGGCCTGGTCGACGACCAGCGCGACCAGCACCGCGACCACGACCATCGCGATCAGCGTCACCAGGTTCTGCGGGGTGTGCACGTTGAGCGTGTACAGCGGCGGTGTGAAGAAGAAGTTGAGCAGCCCGGCGCCGAGCACGGCCGCGACCAGCGCCGGGCCGAGGCCGCCGACCAGGGCGACGACGACCGTGGCGAGGACGTAGGCGATGACGTCGGTGGCGAAGTCCAGCCCGCTCGGGACGAAGACGCCGACGAGGGTGACCAGCACCGGCAGCACGATGCCCAGCACCCAGCCGGTGACCAGCCGCGAGAGCCCCAGCGGGCTCGCGATCAACCCGGTCCGCAGCCGCCCGCCGGCCTCGGAGTGGGTGACCATGTGCACGTCGATCGGCCCCGACCGGCGGACCACCGCGGCGCCGATGCCCTCGTCGAACAGCCGCGCCACCCGGGACCGCCGCGAGGTGCCGAGCACCAGCTGGGTCGCGTTGACCCCGCGGGCGAAGTCCAGCAGGGCACCCGGGACGTCGTCGCCGACGACCGTGTGGAACGTCGCGCCCACCTCTTCGGCGAGCTTGCGGTAGCGGGCCATCGCGGCCGGGCTGATCCCGGCCAGGCCGTCGCCGCGCAGGATGTGCACCACCTGCAGTTCGGCGCCGGCGCGGGTGGCGATCCGGCTGGCCCGGCGGATGAGCGTCTCGCTTTCCGGGCCGCCGGTGATCGAGGCGACCACGCGTTCGCGCGCCTCCCACGTGTCGGTGATCCGCTGCTCGGCGCGGTAGCGCTGCAGGGCGACGTCGACCTGGTCGGCCACCCACAGCAGCGCCAGTTCGCGGAGCGCGGTGAGGTTGCCGGGCCGGAAGTAGTTGCCGAGCGCGGCGTCGATCCGCTCGGCCGGGTAGACGTTGCCGTGCGCGAGGCGGCGGCGCAGCGCCTCGGGCGTGATGTCGACCAGCTCCAGCTGCTCGGCGCGGCGGACGACCTCGTCCGGCACGGTCTCCTGCTGGGTGACGCCGGTGATCCGCTCGACGACGTCGTTGAGGCTCTGCAGGTGCTGCACGTTGACCGTGGAAAGCACGTCGATGCCGGCGTCGAGGAGCTCTTCGACGTCCTGCCAGCGCTTGGCGTTGCGCGACCCCGGCACGTTGGTGTGCGCGAGCTCGTCGACGACGGCGACCTCGGGCGCGCGGGCGAGGACGGCGTCGACGTCCATCTCGTCGAACACGCGGCCGCGGTGCTCGGCGTGCCGCCGCGGAACGGTTTCGAGGCCCTCGAGCAGTGCCGCGGTCTTCTCGCGGCCGTGCGTCTCCACCAGGCCGATGACGACGTCGGTGCCGCGGTCGAGGCGCCGCCGCGCTTCGCCGAGCATGGCGAAGGTCTTGCCGACGCCCGGAGCCGCGCCGAGGTAGATCCTCAGCTCTCCCCGGCGCGGCCTGTTCTCCGTGGTCACGGTGTCAGTGTGCCCCTCCGGCCGCCGCGCGCACGGCCAAGTTGAGCGGGAGCACATCCACTCCGGGGACACCGATCCCGGCCCCGCTCGTGTTCTGCTCGATCAGCTGCTTCACCCGGTCGAGGGGCAGCCCGGTGTTCCGCGCGACCCGCGGTGCCTGGAGGTCGGCGTAGGCGACGCTGATCGCCGGGTCGAGGCCCGAGCCGGACGCCGTCACCGCGTCCGGCGGTACCTGAGCGGGTGACACGCCCTCACGCTTCGCGATGGCGTCCTTGCGCTCGCCGATGGTCTTCACGAGGTCCTCGTTGTACGGACCCTTGTTGGACGCGCCGGACGGCATCTCGGGCGTGACCACCGAGGGCCGGGTGTGGAACCATGGGTCGTGCGCCGGGTCGGCGGGCACCGGGTCGACGCCGATGAGCGACGAGCCGACGGCCTGGCCGTTCTGCGTGACGATCGAGCCTTCGGCGTTGCCCTCCAGGCCTGGGATGCGGGCGATGGCCCAGACGGCCAGCGGGTAGAGGATGCCGAGCAGGACGGTCATGACGAGCAGGACGCGCAGCCCGGCCCAGGTCTGCTTGACGAGCGTGTTCACGAGATTCACCCGATTCCAGGGATGAGGCGGACGAGCAGGTCGATCAGCCAGATCCCGAGGAAGGGGCTGACGATCCCGCCGAGGCCGTAGACGAGCAGGTTGCGCCGCAGCAACGCCGAGGCCGACGACGGCTTGTACCGCACCCCTCGCAGGGCCAGCGGGATCAGCACGACGATGATCAGCGCGTTGAAGACGACCGCCGACAGGATCGCCGACTTCGGCGTGGCCAGGTGCATGATGTTCAGCCCGCCCAGCTGGGCGTAGATGCCGGTGAACATCGCGGGCAGGATGGCGAAGTACTTGGCCAGGTCGTTGGCGACGCTGAAGGTGGTCAGCGCGCCGCGGGTGATCAGCAGCTGCTTGCCGATCTCGACGATCTCGATCAGCTTCGTGGGGTCGCTGTCGAGGTCGACCATGTTCCCGGCTTCCTTGGCGGCCGAGGTGCCGGTGTTCATCGCGACGCCGACGTCAGCCTGGGCGAGCGCGGGGGCGTCGTTGGTGCCGTCGCCGGTCATCGCGACCAGCCGGCCGCCTTCCTGCTCCCGCTTGATGAGCGCCATCTTGTCCTCGGGCTTGGCTTCGGCGAGGAAGTCGTCGACGCCGGCGTCCGCGGCGATGGCCTTGGCGGTGAGCGGGTTGTCGCCGGTGATCATCACCGTTTTGATGCCCATCGAGCGCAGTTCTTCGAAGCGTTCCTTCATGCCCGGCTTGACGACGTCGGACAGCCGGATCACGCCGCGCACCACCGTGTCCTCGGCGACGACCAGCGGCGTACCACCCTGGGCGCTGATCTCGTCGACGACCCGCTCGGTCTCGTCGGGGAACTCGCCGCCGTTGTCGCGCACCCACGCCCGCACGGCGCTCGCCGCGCCCTTGCGGATCCGGCGGGTGCCGATGTCGATGCCGCTCATCCGGGTCTGGGCGGTGAAAGGGACGAACTCGCCGTGCTCGTCCTGCGCCGCGTGGTCCTCGGTGAGGTCGACGACGCTGCGGCCCTCGGGGGTCTCGTCGGCCAGGCTGGCCAGCCGGGCGGCCCGCGCGAGTTCGTCCGGGGTGGACGTGCCGACCGGGATCAGCTCGGTGGCGCGGCGGTTGCCGAAGGTGATCGTGCCGGTCTTGTCGAGCAGCAGCGTCGAGACGTCGCCCGCGGCCTCGACCGCGCGGCCGCTGGTCGCCAGGACGTTGCGCTGGACCAGGCGGTCCATGCCCGCGATGCCGATCGCGCTCAGCAGCGCGCCGATCGTCGTCGGGATCAGGCACACCAGCAGCGCGGTCAGCACGATGACCGACTGCTCGGAACCGGAGTACCGGGCCATCGGCTGCAGCGCGACGACGGCGAGCAGGAAGATGATCGTCAGCGTCGAGAGCAGGATGGTCAGCGCGATCTCGTTCGGCGTCTTCTGTCGGGAAGCGCCTTCCACCAAGGCGATCATACGGTCCACAAAGGACTCGCCGGGCTTGGTGGTGATCTTCACGACGATCCGGTCGCTCAGCACGGTCGTGCCACCGGTGACGGCGCTCCGGTCGCCGCCGGATTCGCGGATGACCGGGGCCGACTCGCCGGTGATGGCCGACTCGTCGACGGTCGCGATGCCCTCGACGACGTCGCCGTCCCCCGGGATCACCTGGCCCGCCTCGACCACGACCAGGTCGCCGACCCGCAGCTCGACGCCGGGGACCTGTTCCTCGGAGCCGGACCCGGTGAGCCGGCGGGCGACGGTCTCCTTCTTCGACCGCCGCAGGGATTCCGCCTGGGCCTTGCCACGGCCTTCCGCGACGGCCTCGGCGAGGTTCGCGAAGAGGACCGTGAACCACAGCCAGACGGCGATCAGGATGGTGAACACGCTCGGGTCGGTGACGGCGAAGACCGTGGTGAGCGCCGAACCCACCCAGACCACGAACATCACCGGGTTGCCGAGCTGGTGCTTCGGGTTGAGCTTCCGGAACGCTTCCGGCAGCGACGTCCAGAGCTGGCGCGGGCTGAACACGCCGGCGCCGACCCGGCCCGGGGGTTCGGCGGGGGTCACCCGGGGTCGTTCTTCGGTGACGGTCATGCGAGTGCCTCCGCGATGGGCCCGAGCGCGAGCGCCGGGATGAACGTGAGGGCCGCGACGAGCACCACCGTGCCGGTGAGCAGGGTGGCGAACAGCGGCCCGGTGGTGGGCAGGGTGCCGGCGGTTTCCGGCACCCTGCGTTGCGCGGCCAGGGAGCCGGCCAGGCAGAGCACGGCGAGGATCGGCACGAACCGGCCGATCGCCATGGCGACGCCGAACGAGGACTGGAACCAGTCGCTCGTCGCGGTCAGGCCGCCGAACGCGCTGCCGTTGTTGTTGCCGGTCGAGGCGTAGCCGTAGAGAATCTCGGACAGCCCGTGCGCGCCGGTGTTGCCGAGCGCGCCCGCCGTTCCGGGCAGCAACAGGGCGATCCCGGAGCCGAGGAGCACGACGGTCGGCATCGCCAGCATGGCGATCGCGGCGCAGGTGACCTCGCGCTTGCCCAGCTTCTTGCCCAGGTACTCCGGCGTGCGCCCGACCATCAGCCCGGCCAGGAACATCGCGATGATGGCCAGCACGAGGATGCCGTAGAGGCCGGTGCCGACGCCGCCGGGCGAGATCTCGCCGTACAGCATGTTCAGCAGCGGTCCACCACCGCCGAGCCCCGAAAGACTGTCGTGGGCGCCGTTGACCGCGCCGGTCGACGTGCCGGTGGTGGTGTCGGCGAAGATCGACGTCAGGCCGATGCCGAACCGCTGTTCCTTGCCTTCCATGCTCGCGCCCGCGGCCAGCGCGGCCGGGTTGTTCGCCGTGGCCTCGGAGAACCAGATGAGCGCCAGGGAAGCCGCCCACAGCAGGCCCATCACGCTCAGCAGGACGTACCCCTGGCGGCGGTTGCCGACCAGCGTGCCGAACGCGCGGGTCAGGCTGACCGGGATGACCAGGATGAGGAACAGCTCGACGAGGTTCGTCCAGGCGTTCGGGTTTTCGAACGGGTGCGCGGAGTTGGCGTTGAGGATGCCACCGCCGTTCGTGCCCAGTTCCTTGATCGCCTCCTGGCTCGCGGCCGGAGCCAGCGCGACGGTGCTGCGGCTGCCGTCCGGGTTCGTCACGGCGACG
Source organism: Amycolatopsis sp. NPDC003731 (assembly GCF_053586895.1). Classification (NCBI taxonomy): domain Bacteria; kingdom Bacillati; phylum Actinomycetota; class Actinomycetes; order Pseudonocardiales; family Pseudonocardiaceae; genus Amycolatopsis; species Amycolatopsis sp. NPDC003731. The sequence continues at coordinate 34,074 of NZ_JBSFNC010000066.1, forward strand.
CCGGCCTTGAGGCTCTGCACCACGCCGAGCGCGACCAAGACCAGGGCGAACACGAACGCCATCGGCAGCAGCACCCGGACCGTGCCGCGCGTCAGGTCGACCCAGAAGTTGCCGAGCCGGTCGGTCTTGGCCCGTACGAAGCCCCGCGTCACCGCGATCGCCACGGCCAGGCCGACGGCCGCCGACAGGAAGTTCTGCACGGTCAGCCCGGCCATCTGCACGAAGTGGCCCATGGTCGTCTCGGGGACGTAGGACTGCCAGTTCGTGTTGGTGACGAACGAGATCGCCGTGTTGAAGGCGACGCCGGGGCTCACCGAGCCGCGGCCGAGGTTCCACGGCAGCAGCGGCTGCAGGCGCTGCAGCAGGTAGAGCAGGACGACCGAGACGAACGAGAAGCCGAGCACGCCCGCGGCGTAGGTCGGCCACCGCTGCTCGGAGTCCGGGTTGACGCGGAAGAGCTTGTAGAGGCCCTTCTCGAGCTTCAGGTGCTTCTCGGTGGAGAAGACCCGCGCCAGGTAGTCGCCGAGCGGTTTGTAGACCACGGCGAGCGCGGCGAGGAGCAGGCCGAGCTGGATGAGCCCGGCCGTGGTGTCGGACATCAGAATTTCTCCGGCTTGATCAGCGCGACGAAGAGGTACACGAGCAGGCCCAGCGCCAGCAGCCCGCCGACGACGTTGGCCACGGTCCCGGCGCCGCTCACAGCTTCTCCAGCCCGCGCAGGGCCAGCGCGAGCACCACGAACACGCCGATCAGCAGGACGGCGTAGAGCAAGTCGGCCACAGGCACCTCTCAGGACGGGTCACCGGGTTCGGTGACCGGACGTCGTTCACTCTGCGGCTCCGGGACCTCGGCACGACCCGCGGCTGATGGCGCCTTGACGCGTTCCTGACACGCATTTACGCCGCGTTTATGGCTGGTGGCGGCCATCACGCAAACGTTTGCCGATTAATCACGGTATGCGGTTGGCCAGTGACTCGCGACACAACGCGTGACCGAACAGGTGCGGAACGTGCAATTCGGGCAGACAAGATCTACTGCCCGTGTTACACCTGTGTTACCGATAGTTGTATCGGCTAAGCAAAATCTTGGGAGAGGGGATCACCTATGTGCGGTATCGCCGGCTGGGTTTCCTACGACGCCGACCTCACCCGCCGCCAGGACGTCGTCGACGCGATGACCGCGACCATGTCCTGCCGCGGCCCGGACGACGAGGGCACCTGGGTGCGCCGGCACGTCGCGCTCGGCCACCGGCGGCTGGCCATCATCGACCTGCCCGGCGGCCGGCAGCCGATGTCGGTGTCCACGCCGAACGGCGACGTCGCGATGGTCTACAGCGGTGAGGCCTACAACTTCACCGAGCTGAAGGAAGAGCTGACCAAGCTCGGCCACAAGTGGGAGACCGACAGCGACACCGAAGTGGTGCTGCACGGCTACCTGCAGTGGGGCGACGCGGTCGTCGACCACCTCAACGGCATGTACGCCTTCGCGATCTGGGACGAGCGCGACGACCGGCTCGTCATGATCCGCGACCGGATGGGCATCAAGCCGTTCTACTACTACCCGACCCGCGACGGCGTCCTGTTCGGCTCCGAGCCGAAGGCCATCCTGGCCAACCCGCTGGCCAAGAAGGTCGTCGACCTCGACGGCTTCCGCGAGCTGGCCGGCTTCACCAAGCGGCCGGGCTGGTCGCTGTGGAAGGACATGGAAGAGGTCCAGCCGGGCACGATCGTCACCGTGTCCCGCGAAGGCATCAAGACGCGCACGTACTGGAAGCTGGACGCGAAGCAGCACACCGACGACCAGGAGACCACGGTCGCGCGCGTGCGCGAGCTGATGACCGACATCGTCAACCGCCAGCTCGTCGCCGACGTCCCCCGCTGCGTGCTGCTGTCGGGCGGCCTGGACTCCAGCGCGGTCACCGGTCTCGCGGCCGCGCGGCTGGCGGAGCAGGGCGAGCAGCTGCGGACGTTCTCCGTCGACTTCTTCGGCCAGGAAGAGAACTTCAAGCCGGACGAAATGCGCGACACGGCGGACTCGCCGTTCGTGCGGGACGTCGCTCAGCTGGTGAACTCCGCGCACGAGGACGTCATGCTCAACCCGGGCGACCTGACCGACCCCGAGGTCCGGCGCGCCGTGCTGCGGGCCCGGGACATCCCGGCCGGCCTCGGCGACATGGACACCTCGCTGTACCTGCTGTTCAAGGCGATCCGCGGCCAGTCGACGGTGGCCCTGTCGGGCGAGTCGGCCGACGAGGTGTTCGGCGGGTACCGCTGGTTCCACGACGAGAAGGCGGTCAACGCCGACACGTTCCCGTGGCTGGCGTTCCGGACGTCGATGATGGACGAGCGGGCGTCGCTGTACACGCCGGAGCTGGTGAAGAGCCTGGACGTCGAGTCGTACATCGCGGACCAGTACCAGACCGCGATCGCTTCGGTGGAGCACCTGGACGGCGAGTCTTCGCAGGAGGCGCGGATGCGGACCATCTGCAACCTGCACCTGACCCGGTTCGTGCGGATGCTGCTCGACCGCAAGGACCGCGCGTCGATGGCGGTGGGCCTGGAGGTCCGCGTGCCGTTCTGCGACCACCGGCTGGTCGAGTACGTGTACAACACGCCGTGGTCGCTGAAGACGTTCGACGGCCGCGAGAAGAGCCTCCTGCGGCACGCGACCAAGCACGTCCTGCCGGAGTCGGTGGCGCAGCGGGTGAAGAGCCCGTACCCGTCGACGCAGGACCCGGGTTACGCGGCGGCGTTGCAGCAGCAGGTCAAGGAGGTGCTGGCCGAGCCGAAGCACGAGGTGTTCGGCCTGGTGGACCGCGCCTGGGCGCACCGGGCGTCCGAAGTGGACCCGGCGACCATGGACCCGGCCATGCGCATCGGCCTGGACCGGGTGCTCGACCTGTACCACTGGATCGAGATGTACTCCCCGGAGCTGCAGCTCGGCTGACGCTCGCCACCGGCCGGTCGTGAGTGGGAAGGCGGGTTGGAACCCGCCTTCCCACTCACGACCTGAGCCGGAGTTCCGCGGCGACCTCGTCCCCTTCGGTGGTGAACGCAGCGCCCGTCCCGGCCAGCAGGGCCCGGGCGCCGTGGTTGCCTACCGTCGTCGAGGCTACGAACTTCGCCGCGCCGGACGCCCGGGCCTCGGCCAGCAGCAGCCGGGTGACCTCGCGGCCGATCCCGTGGCCGCGGACCGCACGGCTCAGCCAGAGGCCCGCTTCCACCGCGTCGCCGTGGTGCTCCAGCCGGGCGGCACCCACCGCGGCACCGTCCACGTCGACCACCCAGGTGCGTTCCACCGCGGTGGCGGGGTCCAGGGACCGGCCGCGGTGGAACGCCAGGAACGCCGAGCGGCGCGCGGGGGTCCAGCCGGGGACGTCGTCGACCGGGGGCATGACCTCCAGGGGGTCGGCTCCGGCGACGGCGGCGTCGAGCAGCCGCGCGAGGGCGGGCTCGTCGAGCGGGGTCAAGGTGATCACTCCCCAAGCCTGCCCGGGCGCGCCACCGGATTTCAGCGGCGGATCTCCGTCAGCTCCACCGGACGCCGTTCGCGGCGCGACACCTCGCACGCCTCCGCGATGTAGAACGCCTCCAGGGCATCAGCCGCCCCGCACGGCGAGGGGGCCCGGCCCGCGACGACGTCCAGGAACGCGCGCAGCTCGGTCGTGTACGCCGGCCGGAAGCGCTCCATGAACCCCGGGTACGCCGGCCCCGGCAGCGGGGCCACGCCCGGCTCCACCGACCGCAGCGGCGCCCGGTCGTCCAGGCCGACCACGACACCCGACACCGAGCCCAGCACGTCGAGGCGGACGTCGTACCCCGCGCCGTTGTAACGGGTCATCGACACCGTGGCGAGGGTTCCGTCGTCCAGGGTCAGCGTCGCCGCCGCCGTGTCCACGTCGCCCGCGTCGCGGAAGAACTGCTCGCCGCGGTTCGCGCCGATGGCGTACACCTCTTCGACTTCGCGGCCGCTCACCCAGCGGATGATGTCGAAGTCGTGGACGCCGCAGTCGCGGAACAGCCCGCCCGAGTGGGCCACGTACTCCGCCGGCGGGGGCGCCGGGTCGAACGTCGTCGCGCGCAGCGTGTGCAGCCAGCCCAGCTCGCCCGACGCGACCGCCGCCCTCGCTGCCGCGTAGCCCGCGTCGAAGCGGCGCTGGAAGCCGATCTGGACCCCGACGTCCGACGCGCCGATCCGGTCGATCACCGCCAGCGTGCCCGGGATGTCCGCGGCCACCGGCTTCTCGCAGAACACCGGGATGCCCGCGTCGACCGCCGCGATGATCAGGCCGGGGTGCGCGTCCGTGGCCGCGGTGACGACCAGGCCGTCGAGGCCCGCGGCGAACAGCTCGTCGAGCGCCACCGTTTCGACGCCGAGCTTCGCGGCGGCCGACTGGGCCCGCGCCGGGTCGACGTCGGCCACGACGACCGACTCGACCTCCTCGAAGCCCTTCAGCGTCTCCGCGTGCGCGGTGCCGATCCGGCCGGTGCCCGCCAGTCCCAACCTCATCGTGGTGTTCCTCCTGTCGTCTCGGCGGTGGTCGCCCGGACCACCAGTGACGGGTGCAGCAGGTGCCGGACCGGCTCCGTGCGCTCCCCGCGGATGCGTTCGGCCAGCGCCTCGAAGGCCAGCCGGCCCATCTCGGTGCGTGGCTGGTCCACTGTGGTCAGTGAGAGGTGCCGCAGCGCGGCCAGCGACGTGTTGTCGTAGCCGACGACCGAGACGTCCTCGGGCACGCGCAACCCGGCCTCTTCCAAGGCCGAAATCGCGCCCACGGCGTTGAAGTCGTTGCCCGCCACCAGCCCGGTCGGCAGGTCGGCGCGCGAGTACGTCGCCAGCAGCTCCCGCACCGACTTCTCGCCGCCGGTGTCGGTGTGCTCGCTGCGCACCACGATCGGCTCGAGGCCGTGCCGCCGCATCGCCGCCTGGAACCCGCGCCGGCGCTGCGCCGCACCCGCCGCTCCCCCGCCGTCGAGGTGCGCGATGCGCCGGTGCCCGAGGCCGACGAGGTGGTCGACGGCCAGCCCGGACCCCGCTTCGCCGTCGTCGTTCACCGTGTCCACTGTGGACGATCGGATCGTCCGGGAGACGAGCACGACCGGGCACTGCTTGGCCGCGACCTGGATCGACGCCGCCGGCACGACCGGGGAAAGCAGGATGATCCCCGCCGGACGGAAGGAAAGCAGGTTGTGCAGGGCGTTCCACTCGCGGGTGGGACTGCGGCCGCCCGTGTTGAGGATGAGGTCGAAGCCTGCGGCCTGCGCGGCCGCGTCGAGCCCCTCGACGACGTCGGCGAAGAACGCGTTGCGCAGGTCGTTGACCATCACGCCGAGCACGGTCGACGTCCGGCTGGCCAGGGACCGTGCCATCACGTGCGGCTGGTAGCCGAGTTCCTCGGCCGCGCGCAGCACCGCCGCGCGCCGGACCTCGGAGACCTTCGGTGAATTGTTCATCACCAGGGAGACCAGCGCGCGGGAAACTCCCGCCCGTTCGGCGACGTCCTCCATGGTCGGACGCACCATGCGCACCTCCCCTGATCTCGGAAAACTCGGCCTTGACTTGCTGTGACGGACGCTACAAGATTGGAGCGCTCTAATCAATAGAGCGCTCCAACGGACCAACGGAGGCCCCTTGTGACAGCGACGATCCGCGTGGCCGCCGCCCCGATCTCCTGGGGTGTCTGCGAAGTCCCCGGCTGGGGCCGGGTGCTGGACGCGGCCACCGTGCTCGGCGAGATGGCGGCCCTCGGCGTCCAGGCCACCGAGCTGGGCCCGCCCGGGTACCTCCCCCGCGAGCCCGCCGCCCTGCGGGAGCTGCTCGCCGGGTACGGCCTGACGCTCGTCGGCGGGTTCCTCGCCGTCGTCCTCCACGGAAACCAGGAGAACGCCCTGAAGGAGGCCGAAGAGTCCGCCGCGCTCTTCGCCGCCTGCGGGGGTGACGTCCTCGTCCTCGCCGCCGCGACCGGCCTCGACGGCTACGACGACCGACCGCAGCTGACCGACACCGAATGGGCGACCCTCGTCGACACCGCGGGCCGGATCCGGGACGTCGCCGCCGCCCACGGCCTGCGCACGGTGCTGCACCCGCACGTCGGGACGCACGTGGAGCAGCAGGCCGAGGTCGAGCGCTTCCTCGCCGATTCCGATCTCGGGTTGTGCCTCGACACCGGACACCTGATGATCGGCGGGACGGATCCGGTGGAGCTGGCGAAGCGGTATCCAGAACGGGTGGGGCACGTGCATCTCAAGGACGTCCGGGAAGACCTGGCGGCCGAGGTCCGCGCGGGCCGGCTGGCCTACACCGACGCGGTCGGGCGGGGCATGTACACCCCGCTCGGCGAGGGCGACGTGGACGTGGCGGCGATGGTGCGCTCCGTCCAGGCCGCCGGCTACGACGGCTGGTACGTCCTCGAACAGGACACCGCCCTCGGCGACTCGAGCCCCGACGACCTGCCCCGGCGGGACACCGGACGCAGCCTGGCCCACCTCGCGAAGATCACCGACTCCCTCTGAACCTGGTCCCAAAGGAGTGACTGTGTTTTCTCTGAAGAAGCTGGCCGGCGTGGCGGCGATCGCCGCCGCCGGTCTCGTCCTGTCCGCCTGCAGCGGCCCCACCGCCGACAATTCCAGCAGCAGCACCAGCGGCAGCCCGTCGGCCGCCGCGCCGAGCACGGGCGGCCCGCTGAAGGTCGCCGTGGTCACCCACGGCAGCGCCGGCGACGCCTTCTGGAACGTCGTGAAGAACGGCGCCGAGCAGGCGGGCAAGGACCTGAACGTCGGCGTCGACTACTTCTCCGACGGCGACCCGGGCAACCAGGCGCGGCTGATCGACAACGCGGTCGCGCAGAAGGTCGGCGGCCTGGTCGTCTCGATGGCGAACCCGCAGGCCCTGCAGACGTCGATCCAGAACGCGGTGAAGGCCGGCATCCCGGTCATCACCATCAACTCCGGCGAGGACTTCAGCGCCCAGTTCGGCGCGATCGCGCACGTCGGCCAGAGCGAGGGCCTCGCGGGCCAGGGCGCGGGCCAGCGGCTCAAGGCGGCGGGCAAGACGAAGCTGCTGTGCGTCATCCACGAGGCCGGCAACATCGGCCAGAACCAGCGGTGCGACGGCGCGAAGCAGACCTTCGGCAACGTCACCACGCTGCAGGTCGACATCTCCAACCCGACCGACGCGCAGGCCCGCATCCGCGGCGCCCTGCAGTCCGACCCGTCGATCGACGCCGTGCTGGCGCTGAACTCCCAGGTCGCGGCCCGCGCCGTCGCCGCCGCGAAGGAAGCGAGCTCCAAGGCCCAGGTGGCCACCTTCGACCTGAACGCCGACGTCGTCGCGGCCATCAAGGACGGCAGCATCCTCTTCGCCGTCGACCAGCAGCAGTACGAGCAGGGCTACCTGCCGATCGTGTTCCTCAAGCTGTACAAGGAGAACGGCAACACCATCGGCGGCGGCAAGCCCGTCCAGACCGGCCCGGGCTTCGTCGACAAGACCAACATCGACACCATCGCCCCGTACGCGCAGCGCGGCACGCGATGACCGCAGCGATCCAGGCACAACCCGACGAGCGCGTCGCCAAGAAAGGGCTGACCGACCGCCTGGTCGTCCGCCCCGAAATCGGCGCGCTCCTCGGAGCCGTGCTGGTCTTCGTCTTCTTCTCCGTGGTCACCGGCCAGTTCCTCAGCCCGCTGGGCGTGGCGACCTGGCTCGACGACTCCTCGACGCTGGGCATCATGGCCGTGGTGGTCGCGCTGCTCATGGTCGGCGGCGAGTTCGACCTCTCGGCCGGCGTGATGACGGCGTCGACGTCGCTGGTCACCGCGATCCTGGCGACGCAGGCGGGCTGGAACGTCTGGCTCGCGCTCCTGGCGTCGCTGGTCTTCGCGCTCGGCGTCGGCGCGTTCAACGGCTGGCTGGTGATGAAGACCGGGCTGCCCAGCTTCATCGTCACGCTGGGGTCGTTCCTCGCCCTGCAGGGGCTCAACCTCGGCGTGACGCGGCTGGTCACCAACACCGTCCAGGTCTCGGGTATGCGTTCGACCAGCGGGTACGAATCGGCCGGCGGGTTGTTCGCCTCGACGTTCGACATCGGGGGCACCGAGTTCCAGTCGTCGATCGTCTGGTGGATCGTCGTCACGGCGATCGCCGCGTGGCTGCTGGTGCGGACCCGGTTCGGCAACTGGATCTTCGCGGTGGGCGGGTCGCAGGTGTCGGCCCGCTCGGTCGGCGTTCCGGTGGTGCGCACGAAGATCCTGCTGTTCATGGGCACCGCGCTCGGCGCGTGGCTGGTCGGCTCGATCAACATCCTGCGCTTCGCCAGCGTCCAGGCGAACCAGGGCATCGGGCTGGAGTTCCAGTACATCATCGCCGCGGTGATCGGCGGCTGCCTGCTCACCGGCGGGTTCGGCTCGGCGGTGGGCGCGGCGATCGGCGCGCTGATCTTCGGCATGGCGCGGCAGGGCATCGTGTTCGCGCAGTGGAACAGCGACTGGTTCATGCTGTTCCTCGGCGTCATGCTGCTGGCCGCGGTCCTGGTCAACAACGCCTTCCGGCGCCGCGCGGAGAGGGTACGCCGATGAGCCTGCTCGAAGTTCGCGAGATCGGGAAGACCTACGGCAGCGTGATCGCGCTGCGCGATGTGTCCACTGTGGTCAACGCCGGCGAGGTCACCTGCGTGCTCGGCGACAACGGCGCCGGGAAGTCCACGCTGATCAAGATCCTGGCCGGCGTGCACCAGCACGACCGCGGCGAGTTCCTCGTCGAAGGCGAGCCGGTCCGGTTCTCGTCGCCGCGCGAGGCCCTCGATCACGGCATCGCGACCGTGTACCAGGACCTCGCCGTGGTGCCGCTGATGAGCGTCTGGCGAAACTTCTTCCTCGGCTCCGAGCCGACGACCGGGTTCGGGCCGTTCAAGATGCTCGACCGGAAGAAGGGCCGCGAGACGACCAAGAAGGCGTTGTCCGACATGGGCATCGACCTGCGGGACGTCGAGCAGCCGGTCGGGACGCTCTCGGGTGGTGAACGCCAGTGCGTCGCGATCGCGCGGGCGGTGTACTTCGGCGCGAAGGTGCTGATCCTCGACGAGCCGACGGCCGCGCTCGGTGTCAAGCAGGCCGGCGTGGTGCTGAAGTACGTCGCCCAGGCGCGGGACCGCGGGCTCGGCGTCGTGCTCATCACGCACAACCCGCACCACGCCTACCCGGTGGCCGACCGGTTCCTGCTGCTCAAGCGGGGTGCCGCGCTCGGGCACTACGAGAAGTCCGAGATCGACATCGGCGAGCTGACCCGGCAGATGGCGGGCGGTGCCGAACTGGAGGCCCTGGAACACGAGCTTCGGCAGGTGGAAAAGGCGTGACGCCCGCCGACGCACTCTTTCCCGCGGAGGCGGCATGACCATCGAGGCGTTGACGATCGGCCGGGTCGGGGTGGACCTCTACCCGGAGCAGAGCGGCGTTCCGCTGGCGGGGGTCCGCACGTTCGCCAAGTCGCTCGGCGGGACCGCGACCAACGTCGCGGTCGCCGCCGCGCGGCTCGGCCGGCGCACGGCGGTGCTCACCAAGGTCGGCCCGGACGGCTTCGGCGACTACGTCCGGCAGGCCCTCGACGGCTTCGGCGTCTCGCCGGACTTCGTGGGCACCTCGCCGGACCTGCAGACGCCGGTGGTGTTCTGCGAGCTGAACCCGCCCGCGGACCCGCCGCTGCTGTTCTACCGCTCCCCGATCGCCCCCGACCTCACGCTGACCGACGACGACGTGCCCTGGGACGTCGTCGAGTCGGTGCCGCTGCTGTGGGTGACCGGCACCGGTGTCTCCGTGGAACCCGCGCGGGCGACCCAGCGGAGGATCCTCGAAGCCCGCGGGCGGCGGGAGCACACCGTCCTGGACCTGGACTACCGGCCGATGTTCTGGCCGTCGGTGGAGCAGGCGCGGGCCGAGATCGGCGGGCTGCTCGACCACGTCACGGTCGCGGTCGGCAACCGGACCGAGGTGGAGGTCGCCGTCGGCACCGCGGACCCGGACACGGCCGCGGACCGGCTGCTCGAACGCGGTCTCCGGCTCGCGGTGATCAAGAAGGGCGCCGAAGGCGTGCTGGTGGCGACGCCGGACGGCCGCTGGACGGTGCCGCCGCAGCGCGTCGAGGTCGTCTGCGGCCTCGGTGCGGGTGACGGCTTCGGCGGCGCGCTGATCCACGGGCTGCTGTCGGGCTGGGACCCGGTGCGGATCGCGGAGTACGCGAACGCCGCGGGCGCGCTCGTCGCGTCCCGCCTGGCCTGCGCCGACGCCATGCCGACCGCCGGGGAGATCGAGGAGCTGGTGTGATCCTCACCGACGAGCGCTGGAGGGAGCTCCTGCACGTCCGCGCCACGAACCCGGGCGCGGTCCGGCAGGCGTACGCGACCCGCAGGCGGCGGTCCCGGCTGGTGTCCGACCAGGGCACGCTGTTTCTGGCCGCCGCCGACCAGGCGGCCGGGGAGGGCCGGCGGACGCTCCTGGAACGGCTGCTCGTCGCGCTGGCGAACCCGGCGGTCGACGGCGTCCTCGGCACCCCGGACATCGTCGAGGAGCTTCTGCTGCTCGGCGCACTGCACGACAAGGTCGTCTTCGGGGCGATGAACCCCGACGACGGGTTCACCGGCTACGACGCCCGGACGCTGGTCGACTGCGGGCTCGACGGCGGCGAGCTGCTGCTGCCGGGCCCCGCCCCGGCCCGGCAGGCCTGCGCCGACGCGGTCACCGAGCTGGCCGCGTACGGCCTGGTCGCCCTGATCGAGCTGCCGGAGGCCCTGGCGCCGTCGGTCACTCGCGCGTCCGCCCTCGGGACGACGTCGGCGCACACCTGGTTGAAGCTGCCGGCCACCGCGTCGCCCGCCGTCCTGGACGCCACGACGCTGCCGGTGCTGCTTGGCGGCCTGCCACCGGACCGGACGCTGTCGCACGGGGTCGTCCGCGGCCTGGTCATGAACCCTGCGGGAAATGTCGAAGCCGCCGCGAAAGCTCTGGAGGCCGCGAAGTGAGCAAGCTGCACCGTCCACTCGGGACACTGTCCGACGCCGCCGACCCGGTCCGGCTGACCCCGGACACCGCGGGGTGGCGGTACTCCGGCCTGCGCGTGCTCTCCCTGGCCCCCGGCGAGACGCGCGTCCTGCACACCGGCGAGTTCGAGGCCTTCGTGCTGCCGCTTTCGGGGTCGGCGACCGTCCGGGTGGACGGCGAGGTCTTCGCACTGCGCGGCCGCGACTCGGTCTTCACGCGGGTGACGGACTTCGCGTACGTCCCCCGGGACGCCGAAGTCGAGTTGTCGACAGAAGGCGGCCTGGAGGTCGCGCTGCCGATGGCGCGCTGCACCCGCCGTCTGTCCCCTGCGTATGGTCCCGCGGAGAACGTGCCGGTGGAGGTGCGCGGCGCCGGGCAGGCGACGCGGCAGGTGACCAACTTCGGCGTGCCCGGGGTGTGGGACCACGCCGACAAGCTGAACGCGTGCGAGCTGATCACGCCCGGCGGCAACTGGTCGTCCTACCCGCCGCACAAGCACGACGAAGCGACCGAGTGCGAGGTCGTCAACGAGGAGATCTACTACTTCCGCATCGCCGGCCGCGACGGCGTGACACCGTCCCGCGAAGGCTTCGGCCTGCACCGGACGTACACGAGCGACGGCGAGCTGGACGAGGACGTGGCGGTGCGCGACCACGACGTCTTCCTCATCCCGCGCGGCTACCACGGGCCGTGCGTGGCCGCGCCGGGTTACCCGATGTACTACCTGAACGTCCTGGCCGGGCCGGCCGACGAGCGGTCCATGGCGTTCTGCGACGACCCCGCGCACGGCTGGGTCCGCGACACCTGGGCGACGCAGGACCTCGACCCGCGGTGTCCCGTCACGACTCACGAAGGGCGTGTTCAGTGAAGCTGACGACGGCTCAGGCGCAGGTCCGCTGGATCCTCGCCCAGCGCTCGGAAACCCTCGACGGCCGCGAGGTCCCGCTGTTCCCCGGCGTGTTCGCGATCTTCGGGCACGGCAACGTCCTCGGCCTCGGCACCGCGCTGGAGGAACACCGCGGGGACCTCCCGGTCTGGCGCGGGCACACCGAGCAGGGCATGGCGCTGGCCGCGGTCGGGTACGCGAAGGCCACGCACCGGCGGCAGGTCGGGGTCGTGACGTCGTCGATCGGGCCGGGCGCGCTGAACATGGTCACCGCGGCCGGCGTCGCCCACGCGAACCGGCTGCCGGTGCTGCTGCTGCCGGGCGACACGTTCACCAACCGGGCGCCGGACCCGGTGCTGCAGCAGATCGAGCCGTTCGGCGACGCGACCGCGACGGTCAACGACGCCTTCCGCGCGGTCTCGCGCTACTTCGACCGGATCACCCGGCCCGAGCAGCTGCTCTCGACGTTGCCGCAGGTCGCCCGGGTGCTCACCGATCCGGCCGACGCCGGGCCGGTCACCCTGGCGCTGCCGCAGGACGTCCAGGCCGAGACGTACGACTTCCCGGACGCGCTGTTCGAGCCGGTCACGCACCGCCCGCTGCGCCCGCGCCCGGACCGGCGTGCGGTCACCGAGGCGGCCGGGGTCCTGCGTGCGTCCCACCGCCCGCTCCTGGTGCTCGGCGGCGGCGTCCGGTACTCCGGGGCCGGGCAGCGTGCGCTCGAGTTCGCCGAACGGCACGGGATCCCGCTGGTGGAGACGACGGCGGGCCGCACCCTGGTGCCGCACGAGCACCCGCTGCACGCCGGCCCGCTGGGCATCACCGGCTCGACGTCGGCGAACGTCGTCGCGGCGGCCGCCGACGTCGTGCTCGCGGTCGGCACGCGGCTGCAGGACTTCACGACGGCGTCCTGGACGGTCTTCTCCCCCGGCGTCCGGCTGGTGTCGCTCAACGCGGCCCGGTTCGACGCGGTGAAGCACGGTGCCCTGTCGGTGGTCGGGGACGCCGACGCGGGCCTGGCCGACCTCGCCGCCCAGCTGGAGAGCTGGCGGGTGGACTCGTCGTGGACGTCGCGGGCCGCGGCCGAACGCGCTTCCTGGGACGAGCACATCGACGCGCTGCGCTCCCCTTCGGGCGAGCTGCCGTCGTACGCGCAGGTGGTCGGCGTCGTGAACACGCTGTCGGAGGAGCACGACTACGTCATGACGGCGTCGGGCGGGCTGCCGGGCGAGCTGATCGGCGGCTGGCGCGGCTCCGGCGCGGTCTCGATGGACGTCGAGTACGGGTTCTCCTGCATGGGTTACGAGCTGTCCGGCGCGTGGGGTGCGGCGATCGCCCACCAGGGCCTGGTGACGACGCTGCTGGGTGACGGCTCGTACCTGATGCTGAACTCGGAACTGTTCTCGGCCGCGTTCGCGGGCCATCCGTTCGTCGCGGTGGTGTGCGACAACGACGGGTCCAGAATCTGGGCGAGAACCATCCCCACACGCTTTCGGCGGCCCTCGACCTCGGCGTGACGCTGCGGCTCGGCGGCGACCCCGCCGCGGCCAGGG
>NZ_JBSFNC010000067.1:0-46407 GCF_053586895.1 Amycolatopsis sp. NPDC003731
TCGCCCGCGAGCGTTGAGGTTCTTGTACGTCCACGTCCCGGGGTTCTCGGCGCCGATCATCATGAAGAACACGGAACCGTCGCGGGCGTTGACCCGGTCGCGGATGAACCCGGTCATGCCTTCACCGACGAAGCTGCCGACGTCCCCGACCAGCGCGCTGGTCATGTAGCCGCCGACGCCGTTGAAGTTGAACGCCGAGGCGTGGTACAGGTTCGCGTTCCACGTCTTGAGCGAGCCGGCCACGCTGGTGTTGCGCGTGAGGTCCATGCGCGCGCCGACCACGGTCTTGCCGAACAGCGGCGAGTAGTCCATGTGGAAGACGCTGCGGTTGTACGTGTCTCCCTTGGCCTGGCTGTTGCCGATCCGCAGGCCGCAGGCGTCACAGTTCGTGCCGTCGGAGCGGTAGGAGTGGGACTCGGTGACCCCGTAGGTGAAGGTCGGGTCGACCGACACCGGGTAGACGCGCTTGGGGTCGCGCAGCCAGTTGGGGTCGACCGCGACGGTCAGCCACCAGTCTGCGCCGGCCTTGTCCAGGGTGTAGATGCCGCCGGTCATCGCCGGGGCGGTCTCGCCGTTGCCCGCGGAGTCCCAGGTCTCGATCGGCGGCAGCACGATCTTCACCACGCCCGCCTTGTCGGCGAGGGTGACGGCGCCGTTCGTCGCCAGCTTCGGCGTCAAGTCGCCGGTGGTGAGCTTGAACTTCCACGACGAGCGCCCGTCGGCCGGGGGCCGCTTGAGCTTGATCGTCTCCTTGACCGCGCCCGGGGTGACCTCGTAGTCCAGGTCCGTGCCGGCGGCGACCTCGGGGTAGGTGACCGAGTCGCCCTTCACCGCGGCCGCCGTCGGAGCCGCCTGGTCCAGGGCCAAGCCGGCGGTGTGGCCGCCGGACTCGACCTGCAGCACCGCGGCGTCGTTGGCCTTGGTGGCCAGCGACGGGCTCAGGGGGTGGTTGTCGGCGTCGGCGCGCTTGGTCGCCGGATCCGTCTCGAGGGTGGTCTGGACCGGCTGCCACTGGCCGTGCTCGTCCTGCACGTTCATCGGCTGGTTCGACTGCCGCACCGAATGCGTGCCGTCGGCGTTGACGTACTCGGTGCTGAACATCGTCCGCGACACCGGCGTCGAGCGCTGCGGGTCGAAGTGCGTGCCCGCCCCGCCGTCCAACCGGCTCTGTGCTGCGAAATCCGCCTTCGACGGCGCCTGCGGGGCCACCGGCGCAGGTGTGGCCGATGGCAGCAGGCCGACCTCACGCGGGTCGATCGGCTTGGGCGCCTCGGTCAGACGCAGCGGTGCCGCGATCGCTTCAGTGCTGCCGAGCAGCAGGGTCATCGTCAGGACGAGCACGAGTGCCCTGACCCAGCGGACCAGATGGACAAGACGCGACAAACGCAGCACGCCAGTACCTCCCCCAGCGACCCCGGCACCCCGCCGCGGTCGCCCCTAATGGCCCCGCGGGACACAGCTGCCGCCGCAGGGTCTTACCCGGCTCGCCGCGCACCTCGTGCCCGGTCTACCCAGGGGTCGGGAAGTCCTCGCCCCTCACCCGCAGCAATCATCGGCAGGGATTCACAGCTGTTACACAGGTTCGGTGAGACGAAACCCACAGTTGCCAAGCGATCACCGATCCAGTAAAAGGCCAGGTCACCGCCTTGCAGGCGCGCCAAAGCCGCCGGTTACGATGCCTGCCGGTCCCGCCATCGCCGGGCCGCAGCCATCCGTTCCGGCAGGAGATCCATGACCCAGCCAGCGCTCGCCGACACCCAGGGACCGGACGTCACCGCGCCGATCCCGCGCATCGCCGCGCCGGCCCGCGACCGCGCGTCGTGGCGGCCGAGCGTGGTCGCGTGGTGGTTGTTCGCGGCCGTCCCGATCGGCCTGGCCCTGCTGGCCGCGGTGCGCGCGCCGCGGATGCACGTGCTGCTCGACTACTGGCACGTCTTCGCCAAGATCACCGACGACAGCGGCAACCTCCTGCTCGGCCAAGTGTTCACCTACCACCTCGACCAGCCGTTCGTCGTACCTTCGCTGTTGTTCTACGCGGACGCGGCGTGGTTCGGCGGCGACAACCGCGTCCTGACGGTCCTGACCATCGCTCTGCTGGCCGTCGCGGTGCTGGCACTGCGTTCGATGCTGCCGCGACAGCTCTCACCAACAGCCCGCGGCGCGTTGACCGCGGGCATGGCGTGGCTGCTGTTCAGCTCCCACGCCACCGAACTGTGGCTGCAGGGCACGAACGGCATCAGCTGGGTGCCCGCCGTGACCTTCTGCACGATCGCGATCGCCTGCGCCCACCGCGGCCACCTCGCCTTCGCTTCAGGAGCTGCCGTTGTCGCGTGTCTCAGTTTCGGAGCAGCGTTGCCGATCTGGTTCGTGGTCGCCTTCATCATGTGGCTGCGCAAGGAATCCCGACCACGGATCGTGATCCCGGCGGCGGCAGGCGTCGTGATCGTCGTTGCGTGGTGGCTCACCAAACCCGCCGGGGCACAGTCAGGGGCGACGGCGGCGTTCGACCCGGACGGACGCCTGTCCGTCGTCGCCGCAGCCATCGGCGGATTGTGGTCAGTGGACATCGCCGTCGTCGCGGTGATCGTGGGTGGCCTGACGATCACACTGCTCGGCTTGCTGCTCAATCGGACGATCGGGGACCGCCTACGCGAGTCGGCCAGCGCAGACGCCGGATGGGCGGGAGTGGCCTGCTACGCCTTCGCGCTGGGGTTGATGCTCGCGCTCGGCCGGACGACGACGAACGTCCCGGGAGGCAACGTAGGCCTCATCAGCCGTTATGTACTCGTCGCCGCACTCGCCACCATCGCACTGCTCGTCCTGGCCACCCTGCACCGTCCACAGTGGCCACAGCGTTACCTCGTCGCCGGCATCGTCACCCTCGCGTTGATCACGCATGCGATCGGCGGCGGCAAAGCCGATGAAGTCCGCCGCAGCTACGCACCGCTCACCCTGTCCGCCATCGCGCTTCGCGTCGACGCGCCCGCCGCCTTGGACGCCCTCCACATCCAACGCGGCGCCGCACCCGCCGCCCGCGCATTGCGGGCGTACCCGTTCACCGACGACTTCACCCTCGGCTGCGGCGGCACCGAACTCGGTAGCCACGTCGACCTCGCCACCGCACAACCGATGCCGCACGACGGCCCGGGAACCGCACACGGGGCCACGGACTCCCCTACCGCCGGCGCAGACACCATCATCACCGGCTGGGCAGTTCTCAACGGAACTCCGCCAGGCTGCATTCTCATCACCGATTCCACGGGCACGGTGACCGGCGGCGGCATCACCGGACTACCCCTGACTGCCATTCAGAGCTCAACAGCCCCAGCAGGCGCCACGTCTTGGCAGGCGACAGCAGGTCCGACAAACTCCCCACTCGTCGTTCTCGCCGTCCAGGATGGCCACCTCTACCGAATCAGTTGAGGTACCACCCCAGACGACGCAGTCCACAAACGAGAACGCCGAGTCGTAGCGGAGCCGAGGACTCTCTGGGTACACGAGCCCCTACTCGCACCGCGCCCCTTGGCCCTCCAGTCGAGGTCTGTTGACGTCGCCCTCAGAGTATCTCCAGTCACCTCACCGTGTCTCCACAGAGAGCACCTCGCCTCCGGATTATTGGTTCGAGTCGTTTGGAGTCGACGTCAGTCGATCTAGCTGGGATGTTTGCAATCGCTCATGCTCTCAGTCGACGCCAGTCGACCTCGTTCGGCCTGCAATTTCGCCCTTAAATCGCCCCCTAGTTCGACAGTCAGCGCCGGTCGCGGCCGTGCGTAGGCCGCAGCGTTCCCCACGTAAGCGCTGACGCGTCTGCGTGGTCAGCTGTAACGCGACGCCACCCTTGAGCTCGACGACGGCGCCTATCAGCACCGTCCGGCATGTTGCAATCCAGGAACCTACAGCGATTGATCGAGTATGACTGCTGGACGTGTCGCGCTGCTTGTCACCTGCGTGTTGGTGGCCGGCCTGGGTACGTGGATCGCGATCGCGCGATGGGAGGACGCCAACAAGGTCGCGACAGCGGTATCGGCTTTGGGAGCTGTCGCCGCTGTCGGCGTCGCAGTGTGGGCTGTGGTACGGACGCCCAGAACCAGCAAGGCGATCGTGGTTACCGACACCGGCAAGGCAAAAGCGACTTCCGGGGGACATGCGGTCACCGGCGTCACCGGCACGCCCGGTCACGACTCGATTCGGGTAGAACGTACTGGCGATGCAGAGGCGGCCGGGGGCGGAGACGCCGTTAGCGGAGTGCAGCTGGACTGAAGCACGCGATCGATGGACGTCAGTGCCTGGCGTAGTGGGTGAGGGATGACGGATCGCAGACAACGGATCACGGTGACGGGCAGCGGCGCCGCGACTGCGACGCACGGGTATGCCAACTCGGGCGTCCACGTCGGCGACGTCAACCTGCTGACCGGCATTCCAGTCAAAACTCGGTATCGCCGGCAAGTCCAGCGAATCGCTCCTCCCCAACTGCTGGGCCGGGACGCCGAGCTGAATGAGCTGGCAGAGTTCTGCACCTCGCCCGCAACGGCCGGGACCTACCAGTGGCTGCGGGCAGGACCGTGGTCAGGCAAATCGGCTTTGGTGTCCTGGTTCGTCCTTCATCCCCCCGCCGGGGTGCGGATGGTGTCCTTCTTCATCACCGCCCGGCTGGCGGCCCAGAACGATCGCAGCGCGTTCATCGACAACGTGATGGAGCAGCTGCTGGCACTGCTGGGCGAGGCACTCCCACCGTTCTTGACCGAGTCCAACCGGGAAGCACATCTGCTGGGACTACTCGCCGAGGCAGCCGAAGCGTGCGACCGCCGCGGCGAGCAGTTCGTCTTGCTGGTGGACGGTCTAGACGAAGATCGAGGAGTGCACGACGGGCCGGACTCTCACAGCGTTGCGGCGGTGCTACCTGCGGAGCCACCGTTCGGGATGCGGGTCATTGTGACTGGCCGACCAAACCCACCGATCCCGACTGATGTGCCCAGCTACCACCCGCTCCGGGACAAGACGACCATTCGATCGTTGAGACCCTCAGCGGAAGCACGCGAGATTCAGGAGGACACGCAGCGCGAACTGAAGCGGCTACTGCGCGGCTCGGTCGCCGAACAAGACCTACTGGGGCTCGTAGCCGCGGCGGGCGGTGGTTTGTCCGCCCCCGACCTGGCTGAGTTGACCGGCTGGTCACCATGGGACGTCAACGATCAGCTACGAACCGTGACAGGGCGGAGCTTCACTGCCCGAGACAGTCATTTCCGCTCTGACGGGCCGGACGTTTTCCTCCTTGGACACGAAGAGCTGCAGGTCGCCGCATTGACGATGCTCGGTCTGGCTCGAGTCGCAGGCTACCGCGATCGCCTGCACACTTGGGCTGAGCAGTATCGCGCACGGCACTGGCCAGCCGGCACCCCGGAGTATCTGCTGCGCGGGTACTTCCGCATGCTGCAAGCCGCCGGCGAGTGGGAGCGCATGACCAATCTCGCGACCGATACCGCCCGGCAAGATCGGATTCTCGACGTTTCCGGAGGAGATGCCGCAGTCCTGTCCGAGATCACCAGAACCCAAGACGCCATCGCCGCGCACGACGAGCCGGACCTGATCGCCATGGTCCGTCTAGCCATCCACCGCGACCACCTCCGCGCGCGCAGCAGCAACATCAACACCGACCTACCAGCAGCATGGGCGGCTCTAGGCCAACTCAACAGAGCCGAGTCACTTGCGAACTCGATTCCTGACCTCCAAAGTCGCGCGCAGGCATGGGTACAGATCGCCCAGGCACTGACGACGGATGGAGAACCCCAGCGAGGAAGTGAAGTCTTCGATCATGCCGAGGCGATCGCGCGGTCAATTCCCCAGCCCGGCACACAGGCGTGGGCGCTGATGCCGGTGTGCCAGGCAGTGGCCAAAGCCGGCTACCACGACCGCGCCGAGGCGATCGCCCGCTCGATCACCGAACCCACTCAGCAGGCACTCGCGCTGGCCTCGCTGGTTTCGGCGGTAGCCAGCGCCGGCGACCGCAACCGCGCTGCAGAGATCGCGTACACCATCGACCCACCAGAGCAGCAGGCAAATTCGCTAACGATGCTTGCTATAACGACGGCTAGCGCAGGCGACCGTGAACATGCCTATGAACTACGTAGTCACGCCGCAAAAATCATCCGGTTGATAACCCAGCCCAACAAACAAGCATCGGCCCTCGTGCTTCTGTCCGGGGTAGCGGCCACGGCTGGAGACCTCGCCGGCGCCGAGTCGATCATCCGGTCCGTCACCGACCCGGACAAACAGGCACAGGCGCTCGTCGCACTCGTTGGGACTGTCGCCAGGGCCGGAGACCACGAACGGGCCGAAGCTATTGCGAACTCGATCACAGACCTCGGCAAGCGGGCACATGCGCTCATGGGGCTAGCCGGAGCGGCAGCCACAGCTGGCGACCACGACGGCGCCAACAGACTCCGTGAGCGCGCCGAGGCAATCGCCCGCTCGATCACCAAACCCTCCCACCGAGCATCGACCTTGGCGTCGTTGGCACGGCAGACGGCCTGGCGCGGCGACCACGACCGCGCTGTGGCTATTGCACATTCCATCGTCCAGCCCGATCAGCAAGCAGCGGCGCTCGTGTCGATCGCCGAGGCATTGATCAGCGCCGCTAACCACGAGCGCATACGCGACCTCCTGCAGCAAGCCGAGGCTGCTACTGGATCCATCACCCACGCTGACCAGCAAGCACTGGCGCTCGCATCGCTGGCCAGGGTAGTAGCGCGGACCGGTGACCGAACGCGCGCCGAAGCGATCGCCCACAGCATCACCCAGCCTGACCAACAGGCATCCGCGCTCGCATCATTAGTCGAGGCGGCTGCCGAAGCAGGTGACCACGACCACGCCGAAGCGATCGCTCGCATGATCGCCCGATCGAAGCGCCAAGCATCAGCCCTAGTGTTGTTGGCCGGGATCGTGGTCAAAGCCGGAGAGCACGAACGGGCCCACAAGATCCTCCGCCTCGCCGAAGAGGTCACCCACTCCTTCACGCAGCCCGGCCAGCAAGCATCGGTACTCGTGCTGTTGGCCGGGGCAGTTGCTAGAGCCGGCCACCATGAGCACGCCGACAACATCCTTCACCGCGCCGAGGCTGTGGCCCGTTCCATCACTCGACCCGATCAGCAGACATCGGTACTCGTGCTGTTGGCCGGGGCAGTTGCTAGAGCCGGCCACCATGAGCACGCCGACAACATCCTTCACCGCGCCGAGGCTGTGGCCCGTTCCATCACCGGCCGCGGCACGCAGGCATCGGCACTCACGTCGCTGGCTATAGCACTAGCCAGCGCGGGTGACGAACAAAATGCCGAGGTGATTGCTCGTTCCATCACCCAACCCGACCAAAAGGCACGAGCGCTGGAGTTCCTGGCCTGGTCGGCAGCGGGACGCAGCGAGCATAACCGCGCCGAAACACTCGTCTCCTTCATAACCCCGCCCGAAAGGCAAGACGATGCGCTGGTGGGGCTCGTCAGGATGTCGGGAGGTGGCGACTACCGACGCGCCGAATCGCTCGCCCACTCCATCGCTCAACCAGACAAACAGGCCGAGGCGCTGGCGTTGCTGGCTGGCAACGTAGCGAGAGCCGGCGACCGGCCGTACGCGCGTAGCCTGCTCGGCCACACCGAGTTGATCATCAATTCCGTAGTCCATCCTGACCGGCAGGCGTCGGCGCTCGCGGCATTGGCTGGGACCGCGAGCGACCTCGGCGACCTTGAACACGCCGAGACGATCGCCCGTTCCATCACCGACCCCGACAAGGAGGCACAGGCACTCGCGTCACTGGCCACAGCCGTCGCCAAGGCCGGCAATCATGGGTACGCCGAGGCAATCGCGCGCTCCATCACCCAACCCGACAAGCAAGCGCAGGCGCTGGTGTCGCTGGCCAGCGTCGTGGCCAAGTCCGGCAACTACGACCACGCCGAGACGATCGCTCGCTCCATCGCCCAGCCCGACCAACAGGCGTTTGCACTGCTTTGGCTAGTCCGAGCTGCGGCCGAAGCAGGTGTCCAGGACCGCGCCGAGGCGATCACGTCCTCCATCACCCATCTTCAGCGACGGGCAGACGCGTTGCTGATAGTGGCCAAGCACAGCCCTCGCCCACGTAGCCTTCGCGCGGTTGCAGAAGTATTGTCAACCTCCAGTTGGCAATTTCCAGTGAATGACGTCTTGCGACTCGAGCCGGACGCCGTTACGGCTATCACTGATGAGCTGGCGGTTGCATGGAGATTCGAGCCGCCGGACACCACTTAACCCTTTGAGCGGTGACGTCTTCACGACCGAGAAGTCGTAGCCATGACCGAGAAAAACGACCAGCCTGATCGAGCAACACCTAGATAAGGTTCAGCGGCGCATACTCACAGGGTGAACCGAACGCGCCAGGCCGACGTCACAGGCGCCATCCTGCACTGCGGCCACCTACTCGCAGGTGTGCATAAGAGTCATTATGCATTAGTTCCCATCTATACGCGCCTCTCAAGAAAGGCAACGCGTTCAAGAGATTGACGTATATAGTATTGCATCATCTGAATCCCTTCTTTCGAAGCACTCGACCCGTCCCAAATTAAGTTTCCCGCCCCGTGCAGCCTCTCCATCATAATCGAAACACCACCAAGCCTATGCCTAAGCTCGTCATCTTCGATTCGGCGCACATAGTCGACAATTCGTCGAATATTCACGTGCCACCCTTCATCCTGGAAGACGCTATCGTCCACGACCCGAACAGCCAAATGCAGTGCATCCTGAATCTCAAGCAACGTGACCCTGAGATCACCTGGGGGGCGGCGCCGCTGGCGAAGCCAGACGAATACCTGCCATCCCAGTGACGCAAATCCCGCGAAGGCACCAACCGTCTTCAGTAACTCGATCATGCCGACCCCTCGTTCATTGCATGCGAACATACACCGAACCAGTTCTCGGTCGCAGCCAGTCAGTCGCTTAGAAAATATCTACCTCACGCAGCATTGCGCCGATAACAGTGACTATTTCACCTCGTCGCGAATCACATCCTTCACAACCTTGCGGTCCGGAGCCAAGAAGTCGCAAACAGTAGTCAAATCCTAGAAGACCGCCACATCGAGCCCGGTATTCACACCAATGGGCCAAGGTGGGCAACGATGACCACGGACCATGGCATGGTGGTTCGACCGGCTGGCGTCGAGCGCGCTGACCAGCCGCGACGACATGGAGGTATGATTGATGAGGAACGCGTGGACGTTCAGCAACAAGCAGACTGGATACACTCGCACGTCGAGGCTCACTTTAAGCTGGGAGCTGCACTGCGACCCGATCTCCGACAACTACACGCCGGCCGAAATCGACGCCGTGGATCTGCTGAAGCTTTGGGCCAAGCGTTACTTCCCCGATCCGACCGCGGAGAAGTTGTACGGTCCAGGCATGGTGGGCATCGGCTGGTTCGTCGACGGGGCAGAGAGCAGCACTTTTGAGGCAGCACCGTTCACCGCCCATGTCTTCAATCTCACGACACACGAAGACTTCCTCACCACCTACACGTGGCCGCGCCACGCCGACGACCACACGCCGCTGAACTGGCTGAAACTGCCAGTGGCGGACAAGCTGTGGAGACACGAACGCGGCGACAAGGGCGGATTCGTGCAACAGGCCACCGGATGGAAGCCTTCACCGCTGCAGCCCGCAGTTCACCTCCCGGGCTTGCTCGCAGCAGTACCCGAACTCCACGGAGTGGTGCCATACCGGCCGCGCGCCACTAAGTAGCTACGCCGCCCCAGCCGCCCGCCGCGGTAACGTCGCGACCGCCGCAGGTCCCCCGGATTCCGACAACTTCCGCGTGCGCTCACCTCGGCTACCAAGACGTCGGCGCCCAATCTTCCGCCACCGCAGTGGTTTACGTCGCAGTCGACTGCACACCCACCGACACGACGATGGCGGCCACGCGAAGCACGGCCAGCATGTACTCCGCGAAGGTAACCCGGTTGCCGACGTGGATCAGCACGCGCGCCCCGGGGCGACCGCGAGTCCCGGGGCACGAGCTGCCGGAGTCGACCGTCTGGTGGCCATCGGAGATCTTGGCGGAGTGACACCCGAGGCGGGCGTCATGATAGGTGCAGAAGCTCTCGAGGACCATGTGATCACACACGGTTTCCTGGACTGGTTCCCGGTACAACGAAACCCGATCGGTCCGGCGTGTCCCGGGGAGTGGCTTCCCTCCCGGCCGGAAGATCCAGCTGTCCGGCAGTCGTGGAGCGGGTGCCGGCCAGCAAGCACCGAGCAGGCAAGGACCCAGGGATGACCGGCGACCACGAGACCACGGACGACGCTCCACCCATTCCCTCTGGCCTCCGCCTGCAGACACTGGCTCCGGCGTATATAGCCGAGCAGCACAAGACCTACGTGAGGCACTTGCAAGAAGCCGTCGACGAGACGAAGAATCTCAACATCGCGATCACCGGCCGGTACGGCACGGGCAAGTCGAGCGTGCTCGACGAATTCGTGACCGGCCGTCCCGGCACGATGCGCATCGCGATCTCCACGCTCGGGCCCGACGCCAAGGACGTGGACACCAAGAACCCGGACGCCAAGGTCACGGGTCCAAAGGAGACGCCCAAGACGCTCACCAACCGCATCCAGAAGGAGCTCGTCAAGCAGCTCCTGTACCGAGCGTCCCCTCGCAAGCTTCCGTACTCGCGCTTCAACCGCATCGTCCCGTTATCCAAGAAGCGCGCGACGCTCGAAGCGATGGGTGCGGTCGGGGTCGTCGCCGGTGCACTGGGGCTCCTCGGCTGGCTGCCTCACCTCGCCGGCACCGGGCCCGGCCACAACGGATGGCTCGGTGTGCTGTCCGGGGCCGGCTTCGCAGCTCTCGCGATCCTCGTACTCGCCACCCTGCGGGTCGTGATTTACGGCCGTTTCGTCGTCTCGGACGTCTCGGCGGCGGGCGCCGCGGTGAAGCTGACACAGCGCTCGTCGACGTACTTCGACGAGTACCTGGAAGAGATCGTCTACTTTTTCGACACCGAACTGCCCGCGGTCGTCGTCTTCGAGGACCTGGACCGGTTCGACGACCCGCACATCTTCGAAGCCCTGCGCGAGTTCAACACCCTGCTCAACAACACGGCCAAGCGAGTCGCGGAAGAGAAACCGCTCCGATTCGTCTACGCCATCAAGGACAGCCTCTTCGAGAAGCTGAGCTTCGGCGCCGAGCGGGACGAGATCGACGCGGCCCAGGCCGAGACGGTGCGAGCCAACCGCACAAAGTTCTTCGACATCGTCATCCCGGTCGTGCCGTTCATCTCCCATCGCAACGCCCGTGAGCTGCTCTTGGACCTGCTGACCACGGGCAAGATCACCGGTATCGACCGCGAGCTCATCACCCTGGTGGCCCAGCACGTCACGGACATGCGGCTGTTGAAGAACATCTACAACGAGTACATCGTCTTTGCAGAACGGCTGCTGGTGGCTGGCCGGACCGCCCCGGGGCTGATCCCGAGCAACCTCTTCGCACTGGTCGTCTACAAGAACATCCACCTGAAGGACTTCGAGGAGATCGCGCGCCGCGGCAGCGCGCTCGATGACCTGTACGCACGCCGTCAGGAACTGGTGGCAGCCGCGATCGACGACTGTGAACGGCGAAAGCGAGAGTTGCTCGAAGAGTCGACACGCCCAGAGAAGATGGGACCGCTGGCTGAGCGGCTCGGTGATCGCCTCGTCGCACTTGGACAGATGCTCAGGGACCTTTCTCAGCACGTGCAAATCAGGAACTGGAATTATGTAAGGTTCCAGGCGGGAACCGACTGGTACTCGGAAGACGAAGTGCATGACTGCGATTTCTGGCGAGCTGTGACGGACGCGAACAGGATTGCGATCCGCGCTTCGTCCGAAAAGAAGTCCGGACAGGAGTCCGACCTTGGCACCTGGGGAGACAGCCGGATTCAGGCGCTCTTCCCGGAAGCCGCCGATGCCGATCGCTGGGCCGACGTCAACGAGCATGAGAACCAGGCTGCGATCCAGCAGATCGACAAGGACATCGCCTTCCTTCGGGGTGCCGACTTCGCGAAGCTTGCCGCCGACCCACGGTTCACCCTCTCCGATGGGGAAGGTACTACCTTCGCGCAGATCGTGGTGAAGACGATGGGTTCGGAGCTGGCGGTCGAACTCGTGGCGAACGGGTACCTGGATCGTAACTTTGCCCTGTACGCGGCCCAGTTTTACGGCCGGTTCTCCGGAGCCGACGTCGCCACGTTCATTGTGCAGCACGTACAGACCAACACACCGAACGTCGAGTACAAGTTCTCCGGTCCGGCGGCGGTCAAGAACCTCCTGGCCGAAACTCCACCGGAGTTCGTCCGGACGGTCAGCGCCTACAACGTGGACGTGCTGGACCACCTCCTCGGCGAGGACGACGAGCGAGCGGCGGACATCGCGCGATCCATAGCGCGCACTTTCGACGACCGAGCGCAGGCGTTGCTCCGGCGGTACTTCAACCTCGGCGCCTGGCCGGCGAAGTTCGCGGCCACGCTGAGCAGCATCGGCTGGTCGCCGATCTTCGCGTCGCTCGTCGAGGGCGAAGCGGCACCCGAACGCCTGCGTCCCGGACTCGTCGATGCTGCACTCCGGGACGCGGTTCGCGGCCACGCTTACGAACTCGGCGACGAGGTGCGGGACTTCATCACCGCCCACTACCAGGCGATGGCGGTCTTCACGGACTCGCAGCCGCCTCCGATCCGCGTGAAAGTCCTCGAGCTCGTCCAAGAAGCCGGCATCGTGTTCCCGGACCTGACCAAGATCAGCGACGACATGCGAAGGAAAGTTGTCGAAGAGTGGCTCTACCAGATCACCGCGGACAACCTGCGAGCGGCGATGGAAGCCGACGGGGCGGTGAGCCTCGACCTGATCCGGGACAACGCGGACGTCTACAAGTTCTGCCTGGACAGGCCGAGCAGATACCTGAGCGCCGTCGAGGCCGACGTCGCGACACAGCACGCTGTTGTCGCCCAAGAGACGCTCGTCGATGTCCTCACCACGGTGCCGGAGACGTGGGAGAGCGACCAGGTACAGCGCCTGATCTCCCTGGCTGCGCCGAGCAGCCGACTGGAACGCCTGGACGCCGTCCCGGCGTCGTGCTGGCAGGACCTCGTCTCGCACCGGCTCTTCGAGCCGAGCGTCCGAAACGTCAAGGCCTACCTCGACGTAGTCGGCAAGATCGACGAAGAGCTCACTGCCTTGATCACCGACGCGGGCCGCATCCTGGCCACCGACGAGGAGGAGGCAGATCGCGCGCACGTTGCTGTCGAGATCCTCAACGCCGCCGGGGTGATCCCTGATCCCGGTGAACGCATCAAGCTGGTGGAAAGCCTTCAGCTCGCTGAGTACCTGGTGCCCTCGGAGATCGAACCCGAGAAGAGTGGTCTCTTCGCCCTCTTGCTCGAGCACCATCTCGTCGAAGACTCGTTCGAATCATTCCTGAGGTTCAGGGAAGCGGGCTGGCCGGCCATCGGTCCCGCCATCACGAAGTCTTCGGGTTTCACGGATTTCTTGACGCCCGAACTGGTCGGCGGTTTCGTCGTTGAGTTCCTGCGCAGCAGTGAGGTCCCCATGGTGGCCCGGGACAAGGTCGTCGACGCACTGGGGGCGTACGTTCCGGACGCTGACACTACCGCGCTCGCGGCGGCCGGCCGCTACGCGTTGGGCCGGCAGCTCGGACTTCCTCCGGACCAGCTCGCCCGGATCGCGGCGGCTACGAGGGACGTCGACCTGATTGTCCGGTTGCTCACCGTCCGGTCGTCGCTGCCGCCGGCCGAGGAGGTCGTCGGCGTGCTCTGTGAGCTCGGCGAGCCGTACTCTTTTCTGCAGACCCGCGTCAAGAACAAGTTCGACGTGCCTGCCGACGACGCGCACCAGAAGTTGTTCACCCACTTGAAGAGCAAGGGCGCGGTGGCCGTCGTCACCAGGGCGCGGGTTCGGGAGCGTCTCAACGTGACCGTCGTGCGCTAATGAGACGACTCGTGCTTCGGGAGCAAGCAGGAGCCATTCATTTCGGTGCTCGAACAGGAGATGGCGCACCTTTCTAACGTGCCGCGGACGTCGGCTTACTAAGGCCTGGTGCGTCCAGAGCCAAGTCGGTGCGATGACGCTTAAGACCGATACCACTTGTGCGTAAGAGACATGATCTGCCGAGACAAAGTCGCTAAGAACCCTATGTGAGACGTTCGCGGGCCGACGAGCTGCTGGCATCAGGCAGCATGCCCTCGAGTGCAGCGAGATTATCCGTGTTGGCGACGCGGCGCTTGCGGTAGTGGCGCTCGGCGACCTGCCGGCTGTTGCCCAATTGGTCGGCGATCGCTGTGGTCGGCAGGCCCGCTTCGTCGAGGACGGTGCCGACCGTCTTGCGGAACACGTGGCTGGTGACCCACTCGTACCCCACCGCGGTCACCGCCTCGCTGAGCCGGTTGATGACGTTCGACGGGTCGAGGAAGCCGCCGGCGAACGAGGCGAAGATCGGTTCGTCCCCAGCCGCGACTTTGCGTCGACGCAGAACCGGCAGGGCCCACGCTGGTATGCCGAGGATGAGCTCGTCCTGGTTGCCCTTGCGCTGAGGACGGCGGACCAGACCGGCTCCAGCGACGCGGATAATGTGGTGGGTCGCCGCCACAGTCTTGGCGTCGAGGTCGATGTCGGTGCCCAAGACCGCTAAAGCTTCGCCGATCCGGACGCCGGTGGCGAGCATGATCTCCATCAGGTCGGCCAGGTCCAGCCAGAGCTGGCCGCGGGGGCCGAGGGGTCGGCCGCGGGCGTCGGTTTGGCGGGTCAGGGCGTACGCGCGTAGCTTCGCGAGAAGGTCGACGCGCTGTTCGAAGGTGAGCGCTTCCACTTTCTTCTGGTCGCCGTTGCGCGTCATCCGGCCGATCTTGCGGACCGGATTCTCCTCCATAGCCCCGTGCCTGACCGCGTAGTCGCACGCGCCCGACATCGCGGCCTTCAGGGTTTTCGCGGTGTCGTAGCTCTTCTTCCTTCGGGCCTCTCTGATCACCTTGCTGCAGCGGGTGACGTTTACCTCGTAGCACTGCAGCTGCCCCAGCGGCGGAGCCGCCCAGTTCTTGAGCACACTGCGGTAGAGCCGGACGGAAGTCGGGGAGAAATTTCCCAGGCTTGCCTCGTCTTCCAACTCATCAAGGTACAGAGTGATTACTTTCTCGAAGCGGGTCGACCGGCTTATTTCTCCGTCGGTCGACTTCGTCGTGAGGTCGCCGAGAGCTTCCTTCAGCCGCTTAATGGCCAGGTCTTTGCCGACCGCCTGTCGGCGCACTCGCTGCAGGGTGCCGTCGCTTTTCCTGAAGTAGGTACTCGCGCGGTAGCGCACACCCTGCCTCTTGGTTTTGGGGAGCTTCTCGACCGCGATGACGCCGTAGGCGCCGATCGGTGTCGACAACCTGCCCACAGCAGAACTCCTTCAGAGACCCACGCACGAGACTATTCGAACGCTGCGAATTGTTGATCGACGTTGACGCTAGCATCCTTGACACGAGTGCAGGTAGCGGTCTAATTCGAAATCAGGCACCAGGTAATAGCGCCCTGCCCTCAGGGACTTGATACTGCCTTTATGAATCAAGCCGAGCACTGTCTCGTAAGGAATTCCCAGTTGTGTCGCGACTTCCCGCGGCGTCCAGGCGCGCCGCGACAGTGGCTCCTCATTCATGGCAAGTATCTCCTTAATTTCGGCCACCACATGGCCGCGACGGCACGACACTCCGGGTCTTCGTTCTGGTGGTGCGTCCACGAGGCGGACGTGTACAAGCCGTCCGCGGATCCAGATCCAGCGACCGGAACCACCGCCCTGTCCACTCAGCGACCGTCACCGCGCTGTCGGCCGGATCGATCCACACCCGCCGACGCCGATCCACCTCCAACCCGGCGGCATAAGCCACAGCATCACGCCGCGAGCCAAATCCGACACCGAACGAACACCGAAACCTTGCCGTCGATACCTCACCCGCCACGACCTGCTGCCACACTGCTCCACCCACGCCACAACAACCTCCCGCACCTGAATGAGGCCAACGAGGCGTTGACCCCAACGGTGAAATTCCCGGCCACAGACCGCCCGCCGGCATCCAGATGCACGGACCACGACGACCGGTCCCCAGAGTTCTGCGTGGTTGAGTCGGCATGGGCTAGCACCGGCTGAGGTCGTTGCTTCTGGCCTGCGCAGGCGCCGGCCCAGATAACGGTCAGCCGGCACCACGGCCGCAGTCGACTTGGCCGCTGCCCCGGCGTCAACAACCTTTTGGGGCATAAGGTCGCGTTGCAAGTACGAAGCTGGCACCTGCCCCCTGTGTCCGAGGCAGGCGCGGACCTGGACACCAACTCCGGCTGTACCCCGTGCTGCTAACCGGGTCGACGTGTGTCGGGGTCGGCGTCCATTGCCACCCAGGCGCGGCGGAACTGCACGATAAGTTCCGCCACCCGCTCGCGCTGCGTCTCAGGAATTCCGTTTACTTCCTGCACTGCCTCGGCTGTCACCCTGGCGAACGTGGCCTGGACCGCAATCACCCGCTCCCGGGCGGCATCCATGCCAGCACGGTCGCCGGCCTGCGCAGCAGCCCACGCCGTCGCTCGCGCGGCGGAAAGCAATTGGGCGGCGACGTCCTGCTCAGCGAGGAGCGCCAGCCCGCGCGCGTCGTTGACGATGCCCTCCGCTCGGGCACGCGCGACCTGGTTCTCCAGTACGCCCTGTGCAGCCTCGGCTGCTTCAGCCGGACGATCCCGGTCGCCGTCGCCCGTGAGCCAGCCCTCGTCGGCGGCTTCCTCCGCAGACTCAGCCATCTCCAACAACGCCTTCTCCAGGGCCTCGTGCCGAGCGTCGTCCGGTCGCCGCAGGCTCTCGTGGCTGCGGAACCGGATCACCGGCAACGTCGATCGAACAGCCACGCTGACCGTGCCGACCGCAATTCCCTGCGCCGGACCTCCGCAAGGTCACCGCCGGTAACGCCGCCTTACCCGGCTCCTTCACTGGTGCAGCTGGTCGATCCAGTCGGTCGGGACTCTGCCGGCTGGGCCCGGTGCGGGCTGGTCCAATGGATGGTGCGGCGGTCCGCTGAGCTCGGGACCGCGCTCGAACATCACTTGTACCTTGTAGTCCCAGAACCATTCTTCCCCCGGCTCGAAGCTCCGCACGAATCGATGTCCGGTCTGCGCAGCGTGCCTGCTGGCGTGTTGTCCTGGCGACGAGTCGCAGCAGCCCACGTGCCCGCACTGCGCGCAGCGCCGTAGGTGGAACCACCAGCTCTGCGTCTGCTCGCACTCCACGCACCCGGTGCCGCTCGGAGCCTGACTCGCGTCGATGCCTTCCATCACTCGGCTGCCAAGCTGACGAGGCTCTGGCCGACCAGCGGTCCTCCGCGTGCTTGGTGCAGCCTGCCGCCTTCGGCCAGTCCGCCCAGGTCGATCGGTGCGTACCCGAGGTCGTCCAGCACAGCGATGAACGCTTTCTTTGCCGCATCGTCGTCACCCGAGACGAACAGCACCCGTCGTCCGCCCGCCTGCCGGGGATCTGCCGCGAGATCGGCCGCGAACAGATGGTTCAGGGCCTTGAGAACGCGTGCGCCAGGAGCAAGCGCGGCAACGTGTTCGCTGGAGGTGACCTGCCCGGGCCTGAGCGGCGGCGCGGCGAAGTCGTTGGTGGCGTCCACCAGGATGCGCCCGTCCCAGTCCGTCAGGTCGTTGAGCACTGCGGTGACCTGATCCCGGGGTACGGCGAGCACCACGATCTCCGCTCGCCCGGCGTCGAAACGGGTACCGGCGACCACCCCGGGGCCAATCTCGGCTACCACACCGGCGAGCGTCTCGGGCGCTCGGCTGTTACTCAAGATCGCTTCGTGGCCGCCTGTGGCCAGGCGGCGCGCGAACGCCGAGCCGATCGCACCCGCTCCCAGAATCCCGACCTGCATCCCCGTCCTCTCCCTCGTCTCTTTCGGACACCACCGATGTTGTCAGGAGGAAGGTGGCGCTCACACCAGTCATATGACCGGAGCACGACGGTCGTGCGCCCGCGGGGACTTCAGTCCAGCGTCGACCGGGAGGGAGGTTCACTCGCGGTGCGGCTACCGGATGCCCTCAGCGGTGGCACGCGTTGTCGCAGAAGGGACGTCTTGTCGACCGACCGCACGCGCACAGTGCCATACGTGTGTCCTGGTGAGGCTCGCCGTCGGCGCCGGTCAGGACAAGGTTGCCGCGGATAAGGATTGGGCCGTGGTCGGTCGCGGTCACGACAGTCGGATCGGGTGCACGTTCGTCGGTGCCGTCACGTCGTGTGTAGCGCAACGCGCCGCTGGGGCAGCGTTCCACCACCTCGGCGACTGCGTCAGCCTCGGCGTTGTCCGGGGTGATCCAGGGGCGCGCTTGGACGTCGAACACGGCCGGCAGCCCGCGCAGGCACTCGGCGAAATGGAGGCAGCGGCTGCCGTCGAAGCTGACAGTGATGTCGGATCCGCTGTAGGACTTGGGCGTCGGGTGACTCATCGCGGCGTCGCGCCGAGGTGCCGCCGGCGAGCGTGGTCGTCACAAGGGGACATGATCATCCCTCGGTTCATCGCGTGAAGGTTCATGTATTGTGGCGAGTGTAGTACACGGAGATCACGCAGAGCCAGGTTCGGCCGGTGGCGGACAGCGCTGACCAGCCCGGCTTCGACAGGCTGCCTGGGCGGGAGCTGTCGGCGCAGGTTCGGCGGCGCTCGCAGTGACTCCGCGGCGTCAGCGCGACTCGCCGTGGTCGAGGCGGGCGCCGAGGTCCGGCGAGGCTGGAGACGGAGGCACGTGCTGGATCCCGCCGACCCGGTTGTCGGTGCTGTGACCGCCGGCGTCGCGAGCAAGTGGATGTCACGAACGAGCCCCCTTGCCGAAGCCGCCGTACTTTTGGAGGATCGACCGGTGGAGCTGATCGGCCGAGAGCACGACATCACGTCCCTGCGGGACTTCTTCGACGGCGCGGGCGTGCGGGGCGGGGCCGTGCTGGTGGTCGGCGACGCCGGCGTCGGCAAGACAGCGGTGCTCGACGAATTCGCCGACGGCGAGGCCCAGCGCGGCGTTCGCGTCCTGCGGGCCGCCGGCGTGCAGTTCGAGGCCGACGTCAACTACTCCACGCTGAACCAGCTGATGTTCCCGCTCGGCGACGAGATGACGACCCTCGACCCCGGACAGCGCACCGCCCTGCGGTGCGCGCTCGGCTTCGAGATCGGCCAGGTCCCCGACCGGCTCGTCGTGTCCAATGCCGCCTTGCTGTGCCTGCGCGCCGCCGCGGCCGAAAACCCGATCCTGCTCGTCGTCGACGACCTCCACTGGGTGGACCGCGCCAGTGCCGAGGTGCTCGGCTTCGTGGCCCGCCGCCTGGTCGGCAGCCCGATCGTGTTCCTGGCGGCCTGCCGGTCCGCGGAGCGTGGGTTCTTCCGCAACAGCGGGCTGACCGAGGTCGTCTTGCCGCCGCTGCCGACCGCCGCGGCCCGGACCCTGGTCGACCGCCGGTTTCCCGACTTGGCGCCCGCGGTGCGGCAACGGCTGCTCGCCGAAGCGGCCGGCAACCCGCTGGCCCTGCTGGAACTGCCGTCCGCCTTGGACGGTGACCAGCGCACCGACTTCACCGCGCTCCCCGCGGTCCTGCCCCTGTCCGAGCGGCTCCAGGCGATGTTCACCTCCCGGGTGCGCGACCTGCCGCAGCGGTGCCGGCTGATGCTGCTGCTTGGCGCGCTCGGCGGCACCACCGACCCGGCGCGCCTGCGCACGGCGGGCGGCAGCGCCTGCGACCTCGACGACCTCGCCCCGGCGGAGGAGAGCCGGCTGGTGCACCTCAGCGGCGGGCGGCCGAGCTTCCGCCACCCGCTGATCGGCGCGGCCGTCGTGGAGGCGGCCTCGGAACGGGACCGGCGCTGGGCACACGGCGCGCTGGCCGCCGTCGTCGATACCCCGGAGCGGCGGGTCCGGCACCTCGCCGAATCCGCGGTCGGTCCGGACGAACAGATCGCCGGGCAGCTGGAGGACACCGCCCGGGCCCTGCTCCGCCAGGGTGACGCCCTCGGCGCCGTCACCGCGCTGACCCGCGCGGCCGAGCTCAGCCCCGCGGCCGCCGACCTGAGCCGCCGCCTGGCCGAAGCCGCCTACATCGGCGCGGAAGCCGGCGGGGAGATGGCCACCGCGAGCAGGCTGCTGGGCGACGCACAGCGCACCGGATCCCTCGAGACCCACTCGCTGCACGCCGCCGCGGCCGCCGCGCACCTGCTGATCAACTCCGAGAGCGACGTGACGACGGCCCACCGGCTGCTGGCCGGGGCGATCGAGGCCGGCGAACACGGCTTCGACGCGAACGACCCCGTCCTGGCCGAGGCCATGCACAGCCTGATGCTGATCAGCTGGTGGGTGGGCACCGAGGAAGCCGGGCAGGCGTACCGGGCGCTGGTCGACCGGCTGAAACCGGCGCCGACCCCGGTGACCCGGGTGAACGCGGTCATCTTCACCGACCCCGCCCGCGCCTCCGCCGAAGACATCGCCACCCTCGACGGCTTGATCGACTCCGTGGGCACCGACCCGGAACCGACCCAGCTTGTCCGGATCGGCACCGCCGCGCTGTTCGCCGACCGGCTGCACCGCCTGCGTGCCCCGGAACGTCGGCTGGCCGAAACCCGCCGGCAGGGCAAGGGCTCGGCCCGGCGGCACCTCGGCGCGCTGATCCACCTGGCGCTCGACGCCTTCCACGGTGGCCGCTGGACCGAGGCCGGTGAGTGGGCCGACGAGGGACTCGTCGTGTGCGCCGAACACGGGTTCCGGTTCTTCCGCTGGTACTTCGACTGGGTGCACGCGCTCGTCGCGGCCGCGCGAGGCCGGGTCGAGGCCGCCCGGCAGCTGACCGACGACACGATCCGCTGGGCCGGCGCCCACCAGGCCGCGGGCGTCACTTACTTCGCTCTGCAGGCGCGCACCCTCGCCGACATCGCCGCCGGCGACCACGAATCCGCCTACCACCACGCGACCCGGCTCAGCCCGGCCGGGCAGCTCGCGCCGTACCGGCCCACCGCGCTGTGGGCCGGCTTCGACCTCGTCGACGCCGCCTTGCACACGGGACGCCGCGCCGAGGCGGCCGCGCACGCCGCCACCCTTCGCGAAGCTCACCTGGACACCGTGTCGCCCCGGCTGGGTCTGCTGAGCGCCGCGGCCGGCGCGCTGGCGGCCGAGGACGACGACGCCCGCGCGTTGTTCGACGCGGCCTTGGCGATCCCGAACCCGGACCAGTGGCCGTTCGACGTGGCCCGGGTGCGCCTCGCGTACGGCGTGCGGCTGCGCCGGCTGCGGGACACCGGCGCGGCGCGCGAACAGCTGACCCTCGCCCACGACGCGCTGGCGGCACTCGGCGCGGACCCGTGGCGCGACCGCGCCGCCAACGAGCTGCGCGCGACTGGCCTGACCCGCCGGTCGGCGCCCGAGGGCCGGGCCGAGCTGACCCCGCAGGAACGCGAAATCGCCGAGCTCGCCGGCGCCGGCCTGACCAACAAGCAGATCGGGCAGAAGCTGTTCATCTCCCACCGGACCGTCGGCGACCACCTGTACAAGATCTTCCCCAAGCTGGGCATCACCTCGCGTGCCGCGCTGCGGGACGCGCTGACCGCCTACGAGCAGGACGAGCGGGTGGACACGACAGTCATGTGACGGGTGCTGTCGCCGGGCGGGCGCGGTGACCCTGGACGTATGAACCCAGACCCGCATCCCGGGATCCACTGGCCCCCCGGCTGGGGGCCGGACCGGTGCGACAGCTTCGTCCACCACCGGCGCCGGACCTCCGCGCCCACGGGCGTGGTCTTCGCGAAGCTGGCCGCCGTCGAGGAGTGGCCGAAGTGGCAGCGCGCGGTGGACCGCACCGAAATCGCCGGCGACCTGGCCGTCGGCAGCCGGTTCGTGGTCGTGTCCCCACCGCACACCTTCGACGGGATCGTCGGCGAGTTCGTCCCGCCGACCCGGTTCGGCTGGGCCGCGGTCGGCGACCAGCTGAGCTTCTACCAGTCGTGGCTGCTGCTGGAGGACCCCGGCGGGGGCGCCCTGGTGATCTTCGAGGAGGCGTCCCGCGGCTTGGCGGCCCTGCTGCCCACCGGCCGGGCCGAGCTGACGCGCGGCTGGCTCGACACGCTGCCGCCCGAGCCGTGACGGGGTACCGGGTTCTCCGCACGCCGGTCCGGAGACAGGCGGGTCACTCACCACGGTGAGCGACCCGCCTGTCCGCGTTCCGGCTCCCGTATCGTCCGGTGCTGAACCGTTTCGGAGGTGTGGGCCCATGGCGGATGCGCCGATCGTCCTGCTGCACGGCTTCTACCACGGCTCGTGGGCGTGGACGGACGTCGTCGCCGAGCTCGCCGCGCGTGGCCGCGCGGCGGTCGCGGTCGACATGGCGGCGCACGGGCTGCTGGCGAAAGCCCCGGTCGCGGCGAACCGCCGCCCGTTCGACCCGGCGGCCTTCGCCACCGAGCCGTCACCGGTCGCCGGGATCGGGCTCGACGCCGCCGCCGACCTGCTGATCGCCCAGCTGTCCCGCGCCGGCCGGGGCAACCCGGTGTCGGTGGTGACCCACAGCATGGGCGGCGCGGTGCTGACGAGGGCGGCCGAGCGGGAGCCGGGCCTCGTCGCCCACCTGGTGTACCTCGCCGCCTACATGCCGGCCACGAACACTCCCTGCCTGGCCTACCCGTCCCTGCCCGAGGGCAGCAGCAACCGGTTCATGCCGCTGCTGGTCGGGGACCCGGCCGCCACGGGCGCGCTGCGGATCGACCCCCGCAGTCCCGACCCCGCGGTCCAGGACGCCATCCGCGAGGCCTTCTACGGCGACGTCGAGCCGCCGACCGCGGCGGCCGCGACCGCGCTGCTGAGTTGCGACGCGCCACTGGCGATGGTCACCGACAGCACGGAACTCACCGAGCACGGCTGGGGATCGCTGCCCCGCACCTACGTGGTGTGCACCGAGGACCGCACCATCCCGGCTCCGCTGCAGCGGCTGTTCATCAGCCAGGCCGACGCGGCCTTCCCCGCGAACCCCACGACGGTCATCGAGCTCACCGCGTCGCACTCGGCGTTCCTGTCCGTCCCCGGCCGCGTCGCCGAACTCCTCGCCGACCTCCCCTGACGGCGACTGGTCACCCGGCGACCGTCACGGTCACGGTCATCTGACGGGCGCTGCTCCCCCGCCGTCCGGACAACCATGGTTTCCATCAGCACGAACGAAAACCCCGATCCTCACGGAGGAAACCATGGCCACCACCAAGCCGACCATCGTCCTGTCGCACGGCGCGTTCGCCGAGTCCGGCGGCTGGGGTCCGGTCGTCGAGCGCCTGCAGGCCGCGGGACACCGCGTCGTCGCGGCGGCCAACCCGCTGCGCTCGGTGGCCTACGACGCGGCCCAGCTGCGCGCCCTGGTCGACACCATCGACGGCCCGGTCGTCCTGGTCGGCCACTCCTACGGCGGAATGGTCATCAGCAAGGCCGCCACGGGCACCGACAACGTCACGGCCCTGGTCTACATCGCGGCCTTCGCCCCGGAAGCCGGCGAGAGCGCCGCGGACCTGTCCGGCCAGTTCCCCGGCAGCACCCTCGCCGAGACGCTCCGCCCGGTCCCGCTGCCCGACGGCAACCAGGACATGTACGTCGCCCAGGAGCTCTACCGGCAGCAGTTCGCCGCCGACGTGCCCGAGGAGACGACCCGGGTCATGGCGGCCACCCAGCGGCCGATCACCGCCGCGGCGCTGAACGAGGCCGCCGACGGCCCGCAGGCCTGGGCCGGGATCCCGAGCTACTTCCTGATCGCCGAGGCGGACAAGAACATCCCGGCCGCCGCCCACCACTTCATGGCCGAGCGGGCCAAGGGCGAGGTCGTCAGCATCGAAGGCGCCTCCCACGCCGTGTTCGCCTCGCACCCGGCCGAGGTCGCCGATCTCGTGCTGCGCGCGGCCGGCGCCTGAACCCCCGTCCTCGTTCCCGCAACCGCACCGCTACCTGCGGTGCCGGCCCGTCCGGGCCGCGATGCCGCGGTCCGGACGGGGTGATGTCGCACTCGGAGAGCATCATGACCAGCACGCTGGATTCCCCGCCAATACCCGTTGACCACCCCCGTACTACCGGCTCCCGCCCGGCACCGGCGCGGCTGCCGCTGACCACGTTGGCCATCGGTTTCGGCCTCGCCGGCCTGGCCGAGGCATGGACCGAAGCCGCCCCGGCCCTGGCCTTGCCACGGCTGGTCCCCCAAGCGTTCTGGGCCCTCGCGGCGATCGCGTGGATGTCGCTGCTGATTGCCCACCTTGTCCGCGGCGCGCGCAGCGGCGAACGGCTGAGCAGCCAACTGCGGCACCCCGCACAAGGCCCTATCGCCGCGTTGGCCCCGGTCACCGCGATGCTGCTCGCCGCGGACCTCTTCACGTGGTCACCCGCCGGCGGACGTGTGTTGTTCCTGCTCGCCTTGGCGGCCGCCGCACTCCTCGCCGCCTGGTTGTTCGCCACGTGGTTCGTGGGACGGCTCGAACTCGAGTCCCTGCACCCGGGATACCTGCTGCCGACAGTGGCGCCGGGACTGGTCGGCGCCGATGTGGCGCACGTGGTGGGCTACCACGGTCTGGCGTGGGCGCTGTTCGGCGTCGGGACGTTCTTCGCCATCACCCTGACGGCGATGGTCCTCCTGCGCCTCACGTTCCGCTCCCCCTTGCCGGACGCCCTCGTTCCCACCACGGCGATCCTCCTGGCCCCACCCGCGGTCGCCGGAATCGCCTGGTTCTCCCTGCACGGGCACGTCGCCGACCCCGTCGCCCAGGCGATCGCCGGCCTCGGCGTCCTGCTGGTGCTGGTGCAAGCCGCGATGGTGCCGCGCTACCGCAGACTGCGCTTCACTCTGGGGTTCTGGTCCTTCACCTTCCCGCTGGCCGCCGCGGTGGCGCTGGCCGAAGAGTGGCTCGAGCTGGTCCGGCCGGCCGGCTGGGTCCCGCTCACCGGTGCACTACTGGTGTTCGTCACGATCGTCATCGGCGTCATCGCCGCCCGATCGGTGTGGACGACGAGTCGCCGGGCGGCGGATCACCCGCGGATCACTTGACAGTTCAAGTAAACCATCTTTACGATCAGTCGATCACCCGCCCGGCTCAGGGTGGGTGCCGGCCTCGCGACGAGGTGCTGTCCCGCACTGCCTGACAGCCGCCACTGTGGCAGCAGACGAGCCGATCCCGCGCACCCGTGCGGCGATCGCTCCCTAGCTTCCGAGGAGCGGTATGTCTTCGATGACAGACGATCACCACCGGCGGACACCACGCCGGCGGTGGAAGGTGGCCGCCGCAACGGCCCTCGTCGGTGCCACCACGGCGGGATCCCTGCTCGCGATACCGGCCGGCATCGCGCAGGCCGCGACCACCGCCAACGTCTGGCTCACCACCGCTGACCGCTCGAACCTGTTGCGGCAACAGGGAAGCGTCACCTTCGGCGGCGGAGGCAGCGGCCCAGTGATCACCGTGAACCCGAACTCCACCTACCAGTCCATGGTCGGGTTCGGCGCGTCGTTCACCGACGCCGCCGCGTGGAACGTCTCCAACTCCCCACGCCGCGACGAGATCATGAACGCCCTGTTCAACCCCAGCACCGGCGTGGGCCTGAGCTTCCTGCGCCAGCCCATCGGCGCGACCGACTTCTC
This sequence comes from Amycolatopsis sp. NPDC003731, assembly GCF_053586895.1. Classification (NCBI taxonomy): domain Bacteria; kingdom Bacillati; phylum Actinomycetota; class Actinomycetes; order Pseudonocardiales; family Pseudonocardiaceae; genus Amycolatopsis; species Amycolatopsis sp. NPDC003731. The sequence goes on from NZ_JBSFNC010000067.1 coordinate 25,688, forward strand.
GCGCAGCTTCTACACCTACGACGACGGCGCCGCCGACCCGAGCCTGTCGCGGTTCTCCGTCGCCCACGACAACGCCTACATCCTGCCATTGGTCAAGCAGGCCAAGGCTTTGAACCCGAAACTATCCATCATGGCCACGCCGTGGAGCGCACCGGCGTGGATGAAGAACAACAACAACCTCATCGGCGGCAACCTCAACGACAGCCAGATCGGCACCTACGCCGACTACCTGGTCAAGTTCACCCAGGCCTACGGCGCCGCCGGCGCGCCGATCGACTACCTGAGTGTGCAGAACGAACCCAAGTTCTCCCCACCCGGCTACCCCGGCATGCCGATGTCCTCGGGGCAGCAGGTCAACGTCATCAACACCCTCGCACCCAAGCTGCGGGCGGCCGGGCAGAACGCCAAGATTCTCGGCTACGACCACAACTGGGACGACGTCGACTACCCCCAGCAGGTCAACAACGGTGCCGGCACCAACGTCGCCGGCTCCGCCTGGCACTGCTACGGCGGTGACACCCCGAACTGGCAGTCGGTCGTGCACAACGCCCAGCCGAACAAGGACATCTTCTTCACCGAGTGCTCCGGCACCTCCTCCGGCGACGACGCCAGCACATTCCGGGACACGTTGCGCTGGCACGGGATCAACCTCGCCATCGGCGCCACTCGCAACTGGGCCAAGTCCGTGGCGCTGTGGAACCTGGCCCTGGACGGCAACCACGGCCCGGTCATCGGCAGCTGCACCAACTGCACCGGCGTCGTCACCACCAACGGATCGAACGTCACCTACAACGCCGAGTACTATGTCCTCGGCCACCTCAGCAAGTTCGTCCAGCCCGGCGCCGTGCGGATCGACTCCACCGGCTACGGCGACGGCGGCATCCAGAACGTCGCCTTCCGCAACCCCGACGGCACGATCGTCCTCGTCGCATTCAACAGCGGCGGCACGCAGAACTTCCAGGTCTCCTACGGCGGCCAGTCCTTCGGCTACTCCCTGCCCGGCGGCTCGATGGCCACGTTCACCTGGCCCGGCACCGGTGGCACCACCCCACCGCCGACTGGGCGCACCGGCACACTCTCGGCTCTGGGCAAGTGCCTCGACGTCACCGACGGCTCCACCGTCAACGGCAACCGGCCGCAGCTGTGGGACTGCACGTCCGGCCCAAACCAGCAGTGGACTCTGGGCACCGACGGAACGGTCCGCGGCCTCGGCAAGTGCCTCGACGTCACCGGCAGCGGCACCGCCGACGGCACGGCGGTCCAGCTGTGGGACTGCTTCGGCGGCCCGAACCAGAAGTGGTCGACCGGCGCGAACGGCTCACTGGTCAACGCCGGCAGCGGCAAGTGCCTCGACGTCACCGGCGGCGGCACGGCCAACGGCACCAAGGTGCAGATCTGGACCTGCACCGGCGGCCCGAACCAGCGCTGGACGGTCCCCGCGTGAAGGCCCACTTCGGACGGATCGCCGTAGCGGTCCTCTGCCTGGCCGGGGTGGCGATCGCCGCCCCGGCCGCGGAGGCGAGCACCGGCGCCATCACCGGCATCGGCGGCAAGTGCCTCGACGTCCCGGCCGGCACCAACGGCACGCGGGTGCAGCTGTGGTCGTGCACCGGCGGCACGGCACAGCAGTGGACGACCCGCTCCGACGGCACGATCACCGCGGCATCCGGCACGTGCCTCGACGTGGCCGGCGGTTCCCGCGCCGACGGCGCGGCAGTCCAGATCTACGACTGCAACGGCACCGGCGCCCAGCAATGGAAGTCTCAGAACGGCGTCCTCGTCAACACCGCATCCGGGAAGTGCCTGGACGCCACCGGAGTGTCCTCGGCAGACGGCACGCTGCTGCAGCTGTGGACCTGCACCGGCGGGACGAACCAGCGGTGGACGCTGCCGGGCGGCACGACCGTCCCCGCGACCGGTTTCTGCCCGGAGGGGCCCTTCGGGCCACCGCTGCCATCAGGACACCTCACCGCGGTCAAGATCCGCGACGGCTACAACTTCCTGGAGGGACCGACCTGGGACAAGGCAACCCAGAGCCTGCTGCTGACGAACATGCACAACGGGACAGGCGAGGAGAACGTCCAGCCATCGGACATACTGCGCTACACCCCCGCGACGGGAACTTTCACCACGGTGATCCCGAACGCGGGAAGCAACGGGCTCGCGCTCAGCCGCGACGGCAAGTCCATCCTCGCGGCCACCCACGACCAACGCACCGTCTCCGCGTACGACCTGGCGACCGGACAGCGGACCACGGTCGCGGCCGGCTACCAGGGCCGGCGGTTCAACTCGCCGAACGACCTCACCCAGGGCCCGGACGGCACCGTCTACTTCACCGACCCCGACTTCCAGCGCGCCGACCGCCCGGACGAGATGGGCGGCAAGACCAGCGTCTTCCGGGTGCGCGACGGCGTCGTCTCGCTGATCGACGACACGATCCGCGAGCCGAACGGGATCGAGCTGTCCCCGGACGGGACAACGCTGTACGTGGGCGGAAACGCCACCGGCAGGATCTACCGCTACCCGGTGAACGCCGACGGCAGTACCGGCCCCCGCACCGACTTCGCGTCACTGGCGGGCACCGACGGCGGCACGGTCGACTGCGCGGGCAACGTCTACCAGGTGACCTACGGCGACGGAATCGTCCACGTCTACTCCCCGTCCGGGCAGTCGCTCGGCACGATCTCCGCCGGGCCGAACGCCACCAACGCCGCCTTCGGTGGCCCGGACGGGAAAACGCTGTACATCACCTCCGGCATACCGTCCGGCGGCGGCGACAGCGGAAACTTCGCGCTCTACAGCATCCAGCTGAACGTACCGGGCTGGCCCTATTGAGCCCGTTCGAGATCAGGCGGAGGGCAGATGCAGTTTCCGGTCCGGCGGCCGGGCGTCCTGAAGCCAGGGGGACGGACTGCCGTCGGCTTCGGTGATCCGGATCGGGTCGAAGAAGCGGCGGCGGTCCGGTTCGGACAGATCGGCCGGGCACCAGGTGTACTGCGGGTCGAGGACGTCGTCACCGCCGAGATAGCTGCGTCCGGGATCCTCGGCCGACCTGCGGGACAGCCGCAGGACCCGGTGGCTGTTGACCATCGACGCCAGGGTCGCGATCGGCTGGTATCCGTGGGACTTCAGCACACCCTTGCGCGCTTTGCGCGCGAGTTCCCGGCCGCCGATGAGCGCGGCGGGATCTTTGTGGACTTTCCGCGCGAACTCCGAAAGCTCGGTTTCGGAGCTGACGCAGTCGCGGTAGGCAATCGACATACCGTCCAGGTCGCGCAGCCGAAGACCCGGCCGCAGCTCGTTGCGGCCGAGGCTGTCCCAGAAGAGCGGAGTGCCGGCCAGCGGCGCGACGAAGGAGAAGTACGACGGGAACGGCAACGCGTCGTTGCGGACGAGCGCGCGCATCTGCTCGGTCATGCGCTCGACCGAGGACATCCGGGGGTCGAAGAGATAGCCGTAGGTCAGCGCGATCCCCTGCCGCTGCGCGAACGCGACGTCCGCGAGCAGTGAACCAGCGCTGCGGGTATTCTGCCGCTTGTTGTGCGCGTCCAGGAACTCCGGGTCGAGCGATTCGATGCCGGCGAACAAGGTCCGGCACTTGTTCTTCGCCATGGCGGCGATCAGCTCGTGGTCCCCGAGTGTCTCCTGGGTGATCAGAGCACCCCACGCCCGGACCCGGCGATGTGCACCGAGCGCGGCGACCAGGTCCCGGGCGTAGGCGCGGTTGTTGGCGAAGTTGTTGTCAATGAAGGAGATCGACGGGTACAGCCACTTGAGCGACATCGGCGGACTGGCCGCGATGGCGTTGTCGATCATCTCCATCACCCGGTCCACCCCGAACCGGGTGTGGCGTGCGTTCTCCGCGGGGATCACGCAGAAGTCGCAGCGGAAGTTGCAGCCGCGGGAGGCCTCGATCAAGTGCAGCGGGCCACCGATGCCGTTGTCGGTGAGCAGCCGGTAGTTGATCGGGTAGTCGGTAAGCCGGGTCTGCGGCGAGTAGTACACGGGCCGCAGCTCACCGCGCTCGAAGTCAGCGAGCACGTCCTGGACGCTGTCGACACCGCCCGAGCACACGACGTCGAAGAACTGGCCGGCGAACGCCGGGAACTGGGTGCAGATGCTGCCCCCGGCGACCGTGACCGCGCCCTTGCGCTTGAACAGGTAAGCAAGTTGCCGCTGGCGGTCGAAGTCCATTTGCAGGCTGTTGAGGAAGACCAGATCGGCGGCAGGCACGTCCACCCCGAGCGGGCCGTGCCACATCTCGTGATACAGCGTGACGTCGTACTTGCTCGGGTCGATCTGCGAGGCGACCTGCAAACCCGCCGACGGCTGCAGCCAATGCCGGTTGCGCTGTGCGACGCGGTCACTGTGCAGGCTCGCACACACGACCATGATCTTCTTCCGGCCCGGCACTAGTCCCCTCCCTCTCGAGGTGGCGCGGCTGCCCGCCACTTGTCGAACTCCGATACCCGGTGCACGCAAGTCACCGTGCACAGCGGCGCGCACGCTTTGGGTGTGCGGAAGTGCTCGCGCAGCATGTCCAGGGTGTATTCCGCGACGGGAACCCCGGGCGTTCCGCGTTGCTGCGAGCAGTAGCTCACGATCCCGGCCTCGTCGACGTAGAGGTAACGCGCTCCCGCACGGCAATGCCAGTCGTTGGGCCGTCCTTCGGCCAGGTTGTCCTGGAAAGAGCCGGTGGCGAAAGCCTGTCCGAGCAGCGCAGCCCCGCCGCGGGACAGCCGGCGGATCTTCCGGTACACCTCACGCTCGGCGGCCGACAGCGGACGCAAAGTCCCGCTGCCGTCGTGGATGATGCCGACCGACGTCGAGAAGCCGAGTTCGTGCGCCCGCAGCGCGATGGTGTAGGCGTCGTCAGGATTCCTGATTCCGCCACCCACCACCGAGTTGATGTTGACGTCGAAGGTGGCGTAGGTCTTCAGCCAGTCCAGCCGGCGGTCGAGCACGCGCAGCGACTTCATCGAGGTCTCGTCGGGTTCTACGTTGTCGATGCTGATCTGCAGGTAGTCCAGCCCCGCGTCGTTCATGGCGGAGATCCGCCGGGGGTTGAGCCGGTAGCCGTTGGTGATGAGGCCCGCCATCATCCCGCGCGCACGCACGTGCCGGACCAGCTCGTCCAGCTGCGGGTGCAGCGTCGGCTCACCGCCGCTGAACCCGATCCCGAAGGCGCCGAGCCGCGCAACCTCGTCGATGCGCTTGCACAGGACATCCAGCGGGACCGGCGGCGAGGTCTTGTCGTACTCGTTGCAGTACGCGCAGGCCAGGTTGCAGCGGCGGATGGGCACCAGGTGCACGAGGATGGGCCGGGTCGGATCGACCAGGCCACGTCCGGCGTTGGCGATCCAGCGCCGGCGCCGGTCCAGGTTCGCGCGCTGCTTCTGCCACCGCGTCACCACCGGAGGCGAGTCGTGCGCCAGTCTCGTCACGGCCGTACCACCGCGAAGACCCCCGCCAGTTCGGCGACCGCGAGGAGCCGCTCCAGCAGCCCGACCGGAGCGGACCGATCCCACGGAACCCCCGCGGCAAAGGCGATCAGCCACCACACCACCATCACCCCCAGGACCGAGGACGCGGCGATCACCGACGCCTGGGTGAGCCGCCCGCGCCTCGGCGACGACCTCGTGAGCTGCCGGCCGAGTAGCACGAGTGCGACCGGCAGTGCCGCGAAGGCGATGACTGTCGCGGCTTCGTGCACGGATCCGGCCACGCGGTGCGGTGTCCCGGGGACGTGCGGCACCGTCGCGGTGACCACCGCCAGCCCGGCGAGCCAGATCCCGGCCGGCACGGCGACGGCCCAGCCGAGGCGGCGACCGAGTCCGAACGCCGTCGCCGTCAGCGCGGCCACTGATCCCAGCGCGACCCCGACGACGGCCAGCCGGAACGCCCACTTCCCCGCGCCCCACTGCGCTTGGCTCATGGTGTCGCGCAGCGGGTTCCACGGCATCGTGGGTGGAAAGACGTCCATCGCGATCAGGACCAGCGCACCCACGGCGGTCAGCGACAATCCGACACGCCGGGGCCACGACGGGCCGACGTCGGGCCCGTGCACCGTTTCCGGCGTGGGTGAAGTCGGCGAGCTCACGACGGACATGCCGTGATTCTCACCGGGCCCGCAGCGCCTAGCGCCCGTCAAATGACTGGCCCCGTGACGGTCTCCACGACCCTTAGTTTGGAAAGTAACTTTACTAATGCGCAGGCACGCTGTAGCGTTTCCCTCACCGCCGCCTTCACGCAGTCCTGGTGTGAACCAGCAAGCCATGGAGGAGCTTTGAGCAGACCGGCCTTCGCCCCCGCCCTCATCGCGGGCAGGAAATCCAGCAAACGCTGACGTCTCAGCCCGCCTGTCGCCCGCGACTCGGGCAGCACCGGCCACCCGCTCGGTGGCCCGCGTCCCCCCATCTTCCGGAGGTCTCTTTGTCACGCCACAAAACAGCCGCATCCCTCGCGGTTCTCCTGTGCGCCACCATCGGCGTCACCGGGCCGTCGTGGTCCGCCGCCGCTTCGCCCGGCCCCGGCGCGCTGACCACCCTCGACACCTCGGCCGGCAACCGCGCGGCGCCGGTGCCGGGCCTCTACGACTGGAGCAAGGCCGGTTTCCGCGGCGGGCTGAACCTGCCGGGCGCCGACGCCGTGAACCCCAGCGCGAGCTGCCGGATCACCGCGGCCCAGCTCGCGAGCACCTACAAGGTCAAGCCCGACGACGGTGTCGATGACACGGCCGGCATCCAGGCCGCCATCGACAAGATTCATGCGTCGTGCTCGCCGTCGGGCAGCTACACGAAGCTCAGCCTGATCACCTTCCCGGCCGGCACGCTGAACGTCACCCACGAGATCCACGTCGACGCGAACTACCTGATCCTGCGCGGCGCCGGCACGGACAAGACGAAGTTCGTCTACGCCCCCGACAAGAACACCGAGTACGACGTGCTCACGCCGGACGGCGACCAGTGGGACCAGAAGAACATGAACTACGGGGACGCGTCCGGCGGCTGGCTGTGGCCGGGCCGTGGCCTCTTCCGCGTGCAGTCGCGCGGCGTCGACCCGAGCTACGCCAGTGACTACAAGTCCGCCCCGGCCAACCGGAAGGACATCTTCGAGGGCACGATCAACGTGCACTGGAAGGCCGGCGCGAAGCTGCGCGAGAAGCCCGGTGACAAGGGCTTCGCGGCGCGGACCGGTGACAAGACCGTCTACCTGGCCACCAGCGCGAAAACGACGAACATGAAGGTCGGCGGCTTCATCAACATCCGGGCGGCGAACTCGATCGACTTCTACAAGTCGATGAGCGCGTACCCCACGACGTGGCCGCTGGAGAACCTGCACATGCGCCAGCAGTGGTTCACCATCACCGCGATCGACACCACGAACCACACGGTTTCGATCGACAAGCCGCTCGAGTACGACGTCCCGGTCGACTCCACTTCGGACGGTTCACCTGCGATCGACGGCAGCGTCTACGCGTCGAAGGCGTCGCCGATCGTCGATCCGGTGGTCGGGGTCGGCTTCGAGGACTTCACGTTCGGCCAGGTGGCCCCGCCGGGCATCACCGAGGCGCAGGCCAAGGACAACTACGGCAACCTGGCGCCGTCGCTGGCCATGCAGGGCATCGTGTTCAAGTGGGCGGCGAACTCCTGGGTGCGCAACACGCACGCGACGATGACCGGCTCACACCCGATCGTCACCGAGGAGGCCAAGAACCTGCAGATCGTGAACAACGAGCTGGACGGCTCGTGGAACAAGGGCAAGGGCGGCAACGGCTACTTCCGCGGCTCCCGGGTCTGGGACTCGCTCTACGCCGGCAACACCACCCGCGACCTGCGGCACTTCACCTTCCAGTGGTCGGCGTCGGGCAACGTCGTGATCGGCAACGACATCGACTCCGACTTCAACATCCACGGCGGCTACGAGCGCAACAACCTGTTCGAGAACAACACGAACAAGGTCTCCTACGCCCACCGCTCGGGCAACTGCACCGCGCACTGCGGCGGCGAGGGCGGCGACGGGCCCGACGAATCGACGTGGTTCCCGATCTACTGGTCGACCGGGCAGAAGGCGGTCAAGTGGTCCGGATCTTCCGGTCCCCGCAACGTGTTCTTCAACAACACCATGACCAAGCAGATCACCGCCGCCGCCGCGTACACGCCGTACTACGCCGACCACGCGAAGATCTACCAGTTCGGCTGGGACGGCTCCAGGTTCCGCCACCTGGACGTCGGCGGCACACCGATCACGGACTGGGCCCACAACGAGCAGAAGGACTACACGAACGGCCACGGCGTCGACGACACGAAGACCAGCACGGCCAAGTCCCTGTTCCTGAAGAACATCGGCTGAAAGGGGTCACCTGATGATCAAGCTACTGGCAGCGTTGTCCCTGGCCGGGCAGCTCGTGCACCCCGCGGCGACGACGATCAGCGTCGCCACCGCCACCCAGCTATCGGCAGCGCTGTCCGCGGCGAAGCCGGGCGACACGATCGTGCTGGCCGACGGCGACTACAGCGGCGCGTTCGTGGCGACCAAACCCGGCACCGCGTCCGCGCCGATCACCCTCACCGGCAGCGCCAAGGCCGTCCTGCACGACCCGCTGTTCAACCCCGGCGACACCGACTGCCCGTTCGGGCAAACCGGCTACGGCCTCTGGCTGCAGGGCGCGAGCTACTGGAACCTCAAGGGCTTCACGGTCAAGGACTCGAAGAAGGGCATCGTGCTCGACGGCGCCTCCCACGTCACCATCGACGGCGTCACCGTCCACGACATCGGCTACGAAGGCGTGCACTTCCGCAAGAGCAGCGCCTACGGCGTCATCAAGAACTCGTCGGTCTACAACACCGGCAAAGAGCAGCCCGGCTACGGCGAAGGCATCTACCTCGGCTCGGCCAACAGCAACTGGGAATGCTACGGAACCGGCGGCGGCACCGCGCCCGACGCGAGCAACTACGTCCAGGTACTGGACAACAAGATCGGCCCCGGCGTCGCGGCCGAAGGCATCGACATCAAGGAAGGCACCCACGACGGCGTCATCTCGGGCAACACCCTCGACGGCACGGGCGAGAAGAACCAGAACTCCGGCGACTCCACCATCGACGTCAAGGGCGACGGCTACCGGATCACCGGCAACAAGGTGACCAACCCGTACCTCGATGGCTTCCAGACGCACAACGTCTGGGCCAAGACCGGCTGCGGCAACATCTTCACCGGCAACACCTTCACCCTGACCAACGCCCAGGGTTACGGCATCAACGCCACCAACCAGAGCAGCTGCATCTCCCAGAAGTCGCCGAACGTGATCGGCGCGTCCAACACCGCCACCGGCGGCAAGGGAGTGTCGAAAACGCCCCTCACCCCGGGCAGCTGACCGATCGCCTCGCCGTCCTCCGAGGAGGGCGGCGAGGCGATCTGGTCCAGCGTCCGGCGGGGAACGCCAGCGATGGGGAGCCCTGCAGCCGTTACCACCGCCGGCGCGGTGAGCCGGATCCGTGGCCGGCGTCCTCACCGCGACGGGCCTGGGTCCGTTGCGGCACCCGGGCATGGCCGAGTCCGGTCTTCGCGTCAGGACCGGATGAACTCGAGCAGGTCGGCGTTGATCGTGTCTGCCTGGGTGGTGGGCATGCCGTGCGGGAACCCGGCGTAGGTCTTCAGAGTGCCGTTCTTCAGCAGCTTCGCCGAGAGCGGGCCCGAGTCGGCGTAGGGCACGATCTGGTCGTCGTCGCCGTGCATGACCAGCGTCGGCACAGTGATCTTCTTCAGGTCCTCGGTGAAGTCGGTCTGGGAGAACGCGACGATGCCGTCGTAGTGGGCCTTCGCGCCGCCCATCATGCCCTGACGCCACCAGTTCTGGATCAGCGCTTCCGACGGCTCCACGCCCGGCCGGTTGAAGCCGTAGAACGGCCCGGACGGCAGCGCCCGGTAGAACTCCGAGCGGTTGGCCGCCAGCTGGGCCTGCAGGTCGTCGAACACGCTCTTGGGCAGGCCGCCGGGGTTGGCGTCGGTCTGCACCATCAGCGGCGGCACGGCCGCGATCAGGACGGCCTTGGCCACGCGGGACTCGCCGTGGCGGGCGATGTAGTGCACGACCTCGCCACCGCCGGTGGAGTGGCCGACGTGGACGGCGTCGTGCAGGTCGAGGTGGGCGGTCACCGCGGCCAGGTCGTCGGCGTAGTGGTCCATGTCGTGCCCGTCGGCGACCTGCGTGGAGCGGCCGTGCCCGCGCCGGTCGTGGGCGACGACCCGGTAGCCGTGCTGCAGGAAGAACAGCAGCTGGGTGTCCCAGTCGTCGGCCGAGAGGGGCCAGCCGTGGCTGAACACGATCGGCTGGCCGGTGCCCCAGTCCTTGTAGAAAATCTCGACACCATCGGTGGTGGTGATGGTCGGCATCGGCGTGGTCTCCGTCCCTGAAGGTGAGGCATGGCCTCGTTGCGGTCACGGTGGCTCCCGGAATCTCCGCAAGCCGCCTTGTTCGACAGTGACCATCGTGGCCGTAGCCGCGGCGCCGTAACGCCCGTCAAATGACGGAATCGTCGGGTTACCGACACTCCGTGACCATGCGGCGGGTTCGGCTCACTCCTCGTGTTTCTGCAGTACAGACCGGGGGTGAACGCCGGCGCCGACCAGGTCGCGGTAGTCCGGATGGGCCGCGATCCAGCTCGCGTAGAACGGGCACAGCGGCACCACCCGCAGTGCCCGGCCGCGCACGTCGTCGAGGGAGTGGCGGGCCAGCTTGCTGCCCAGGCCACGGCCCTCGTAGGCGGGTGCTACCTCGGTGTGGACGAACACGATCCGCTGTCCTTCGAGGTAGTAGACGGCGAAGCCCGCCAGTGCGCCGTCCACGGTGATCTCGTAGCGGTGCTGAGCGGGGTTGTCCCGCACGTCGATGTCGCTCATGGTTTCTCCTGCGGGGGGTTAGCTAGGGTCGGGGCGGAGGCGGACGACGCGTTTGCCGAACCCGTGCCGGGTGGCGACGTCGACGTAGGCGCGGCGGATCTCCTCGAGCGGGTACTCGGCCTCGAGCGGCACGACGACTTTCCCGGACACGATCAGCTGCGCCAGCTCGGCCCAGATGCCGGGTGCCATGGCGTCCCCGTTGCCTCGGGCCTGCACACCGTAGCGTTGCACCGCTGCGTAGTCGGCGATCGTGTTGATACGGTGCGGGGGCACGCCGAGCTCGATGGCGAGGTCGACGTACCCCCCGCCGAAGGTGTCGATGACCGCGTCGATCCCGTCGGGAGCCAGCTCCTGCAGCCGGGCACCCAGATCAGGTCCGTATGCGACAGGCTCGACGCCGAGGTCGTGCAGGCGCGGCGCGTTGCGCAGCGACGTGCCGCCGATGACGCGGGCACCGGTGAGCCGGGCCAGTTGCACGGTGAACACCCCGGCACCACCCGATGCCGAGGACACGAACACCGTCTCGCCCGCAGCCGGCTTGACCGCCGCGACGCCCGCCCACCCGGTGGCACCCGAGGCGGGAATGGTCGCGGCGGACGCGAAGTCGATTCCGGCGGGAAGCGTGGCCGCGGTGTTCGCGTCGACGACGGTGAAGTCGGCCATCGCGGCGCGAGGCGCGAACCCGATCACCGGGTCGCCGACGGCGAAGCCGGTGACGCCCGGGCCGAGCCCGGCGACCACGCCGGAGAAGTCGTGCCCCTGGCCCATCGGGAACTCCGCCGGCCAGACCCGGGCGAAGGCGCCCTCGCGGATGCCGACCTCGGCCGGGTTGAGCGAGGCCACCACGACCTCGACGAGGAGCTGTCCCTCGGCGGGATCGGGGCGGGCGACATCGACGACGGACAGGACTTCGGGTCCGCCGTAACGGGTGAACTGCACTGCTCTGGGCACGATCGCCTCCTGGCTGCCGGGTCGGTGGTCGGGTGGGTCAGTCGGGTTGTCCGGCCATCCGCTCGAGCACGAAGATCGGCATCTTCCGGTCCGTTTTCTTCTGGTATTCGACGTAGTCCGGCCAGACGACGATCGCCCGCTCCCACCACACCTGGTACTCCTCGTCGTCGACTTCCCGGGCGAGGTAGTCGTGCTTGTGCGCGCCGTCCTGCAGTTCGACGTGCGGGTTGGCCGTGAGATTCGCGTACCAGGCGGGGTTGGTCGGGGCGCCGCCGAGGGAGGCGACCACGGCGTAGACGCCGTCGTGCTCGATCCGTATCAGCGGGGATTTGCGCAGCTTGCCGGTCTTGGCGCCGACGCTGGTGAGGATGATGATCGGGGCGCCGGCCGGGTTCTTGCCGGTGTCGCCGGCGCCGTCGTGCGCTTCGAAGGCTTCGACCTGCTCGCGGGCCAGGTCGAACGTCGGTGGCGAGTACTCGCCGTGCAGAGGCATGACGATGCTCCTTAAGAGTCGAGTTGCCGCTGTGCGGTCATGGTGTCGACGACGTACCACATGTCGTCGATGCGGCCGTCGCGGATTCGGTAGAAGACGGTTTCGTCGATTTCGAACGAGCCGCCGGTGGGGCGGATGCCGATCCACTCGCCCACCGGTGTGCCGGTGTCGGTGAGGCGGGCGGCCAGGCGGTCGTCAACGGCGATGACGTCGCGGAGGGTCCAGACCAGGTCGGGGACCGCTTCGGTGGTGGTGTGGCGGATGTCGGCGATGACCTGGTCGCGGTCGACCACTATGCCGTTGCGGGTGACCTGCTCGTGGAGGAGCTCACCGAGTTCGTCGAACTGCCGGTTGTTGAGCAGGTCGAGGTAGCGACGGTAGAACTCATACGCGTTGTGGGGGGACACGGGTTGTCGGCGGCGGGTCAGACGGCCGCGACCGCGGCGGCTTCGCGCACCGACCGCATCGCGCCGGCCCAGCTTTCCAGCTGGTCGAACAGCACCTGGGCGAAGGTGGCGTTGATCTCGGCGGGCTTGAAGGCGCTGAAGTTCTCGAAGTCGGTGAACAGCGAGAAGCTGACCTGCTGCTGCACGTGCGCGACCTGCAGCTCGCTGAGCACGCCGCGCAGGTGCTCGATGGCCCGCGCGCCGCCGACGCCGCCGTAGCTGACGAACCCGGCCGCCTTGTTGTTCCACTCGTTGTAGAGGAAGTCGATCGCGTTCTTCAGCACGCCGGAGGTGGAGTGGTTGTACTCCGGGGTGACGAACACGTACGCGTCGTACTCGGCGACCTTGCTGGCCCACGCCTTGGTGTGGTCCTTGGAGTACAGGTCCGGGCCGGCCTTGGCCGAGGCCGGCTCGTCCAGGTGCGGCAGCGGGTAGTCGAGCAGGTCCAGCAGCTCGTACTCGGCGCCGGTGCGGCCGGCGGCCTGGGCCAGGACCCAGTCGGCGACGGCCTTGCCGTTGCGGCCGGGACGGGTGCTGCCGAGGACGACAGCGATCTTCAGAGCAGACATCGGTGATCCTTCGAGTTGATTACATGAACGTTCACGTAGTTCTATCAGCCTGGCTCCCGAAGATCCACCGGGCGTAGGCTCACCCGGTGACGGAGGAACCCGACTGGCTGACCGCGGACGAGGCGCGCACGTGGCGCGCGCTGCACGCGGCGCTGGTTCTGTTGCCTGTCGCGTTGGACGCGCAGCTGCAGCGTGACGCGCAGCTGAGCTATCTGGAGTACTACGTGCTGGCGGGGCTGACCGAGGTGCCCTCGGGCCGGCGGCGCCTCACCGAACTGGCCGTCTTGACCAGCGCCGAGCTGTCCCGGATCTCACATCTGGTCGCGCGGCTGGAGAAGCGTGGCCTGGTCGAGCGCCACACCGATCCCGACGACGCCCGGTTCACCAACGCGGTGCTCACCGAGGCCGGCCGGGCGAAGATGGAGCAGGCGGCGCCGGGTCACGTGGCGACCGTCCGGAAGCTGGTCTTCGACGGGCTCGGGCGGACTGGGCGGTCGGAGTTGCAGAACACCGCGACCCGGATCGTGGCGGCGCTCAGCGCGAGCGACCTGCCGCTGGCACCGTCCATCCGCAAGGCGCTGCGCGAGAGCACGTAGCCCGTCACGGTCTGGCGTCCGCGAGGGAGGGTCCTCCTGCGGCCAGGCGCATCAGCCGGGTGTCGAAGTCGAGGTCGTCGGCGGTCTTCTCGGCGCGGGTCGCGTTGCCGTTGAAGTTGTGCTGGTAGCCCTTCCACGCCGCGTCGGTGATCGTGTCGGCGACGCGCGCCCGGACGAGTGCGACGAACTCCACGGCCGCCCGCTCGATCCGCTTGCTCAGTGCCGGGTCCGCCCAGTCTTCGGGTGCGGCGAACAGCGAGGTGGGCACCGGCATCGCCCGCAGGAAGGCGAAGAGGGGACGCAGTTGCTCGTCCACCACCATCGCGTGGCGGGCCGTTCCCGCGGTCGCGGTGAGGATGACCGGTTTGGCGACGATCAGGTCGTTGTCGAGCAGGTCCACGAAGGACTTGAACAGGCCGCTGATCCCGGCCTTGTAGACAGGAGTCGCGACGATCAGCCCGTCGGCGGCGCCGACCTGTTCGATCGCGTGCTGGACGGTCGCGACCGGGTCGGCGGAGACGATCGACTGTCCGATGTCGGCGGCCAGCGCCGCGAGGTCGACGAACGATGCGGTGACCTGCTGGTCGCCGGTGCGCAGGCGGTCCATCACCGCCGCGGCGGTGCGCTCGGCGAGCATCCGCGTGGTCGACGGGTCGCTTACGCCCGCGCTGAGCACCACGACGCGGAGCGGGTTCGCTGGAGTCTTGTCGGTCATGACTCACACCTCCTGGGGGAAGTTCGCGGGCGTGGCCGCGTCGCTGTCCTGATAGGGCGACACACCGGAGAGGTTGTCGCCGCGGTTGGGGTTGGGGCGTGGCTGGCGCGGTTCGGCGTCGCCGTACTTCGCCTTCACGAGGCTCTGGTGGGTCGGGGTGCCCGGTACCCCGGGTGCGCGGCGGCTGTCGAACTCCTTGCGCAGGACGGGCAGCACCTCGGTGCCGAGCAGCTCCAGCTGGTCCATCAGCACACCGTGCGGCAGGCCGAGGATGTCCAGTGCCCACAGCTGGCGCTGGTAGTCGCCGAAGCTGTCGCGGAAGGTCAGGGTCTTGTCGATGATCTCCTGCGGGCTGCCGATGCTCAGCGGCGTGCCGGCGGCGAACTGCTCGAGGTTGGCGCCGCGGAAGGCGGAGAAGTTTTCGAAGTAGGGCCGGTACTGCGCCCAGGCGTCTTGCGACTTCTTCGCCACGAACGCCTGGCCGCCCAGGCCGACGATCGCGTGGGCTGCCGGGCCGTGGCCGTAGTGCTCGTAGCGGGTGCGGTAGAAGTCGACGAGCCGTTTGAAGTGCGCGTTGGGCGCCAGGATGTGGTTGGCGAAGAAGCCGTTGCCGTAGAAGGCGGCCTGCTCGGCGATCTCCGGTGTGCGGATCGAGCCGTGCCAGACGAACGGCGGCACGTCGTCCAGCGGGCGCGGTGTCGCGGTGAATCCCTGCAGCGGCGTCCGGAACTTGCCTTCCCAGTCCACGACGTCCTCGCGCCAGAGCCGGTGCAGCAGGTTGTAGTTCTCCAGGGCCAGCTCGACGCCGTCGCGGATGTTCTGCCCGAACCAGGAGTAGACCGGAACGGTGTTGCCGCGTCCGAGCATGACGTCCAGGCGGCCGCCGGCCAGGTGCTGCAGGTAGGCGTACTCCTCGGCGATCCGCACCGGGTCGTTGGTGGTGATCAGCGTGGTCGAGGTGGACAGCGTGAGCTTCTCGGTCCGCGCGGCGAGGTAGGACAGCAGCGCCACCGGCGAGGACGCCGCGAACGGCGGGTTGTGGTGCTCGCCGAAGGCGAAGACGTCGAAGCCCACCTGCTCGGCGAACAACGCCGACTCGATGACGCCGGTGATGCGTTCGTGCTCGCTGGGGGTGTAGCCGGTGTTCGGGTCCGGCTCGATGTCGGCCACACCCATGATCCCGAATTCCATGATGATCCGCCTCCCCTTCCGGCGTCGAGCGCCAGGTAGTTGACTCGTCAGTTGCTGACGCGTCAACCATAACCCCGAACGATTGACGCGTCAATATTGAAGCGTCAATCGTTTGGCGGCGTGGGCTGCTACGCGCCGAA
The DNA here is from genome assembly GCF_053586895.1 of Amycolatopsis sp. NPDC003731. NCBI lineage: Bacteria > Bacillati > Actinomycetota > Actinomycetes > Pseudonocardiales > Pseudonocardiaceae > Amycolatopsis > Amycolatopsis sp. NPDC003731. Next base: position 41,688 of record NZ_JBSFNC010000067.1, read on the forward strand.
GCCGCCGTCGACGGGCAGGCTGACGCCGGTGACGAAGGCGGCGCCTTCCGCTGCCAGGAACGACACCGCGTCGGCCACCTCGGCCGTGGTGGCGAGGCGTCCCGCCGGAGCCCACTGGGACATCTGCTCGGCCATGTGCGCGGGCAGCGCCTCGGTGTCGACCGCGCCGGGCAGGACGGTGTTGACGGTGATGCCGCGCGGAGCGAGCTCACGGGCCAGCCCGCGGGCCATGGCTTCGAGCGCGGCCTTGGTCAGGTTGTAGGCGGCGATGCCCGGCATGGCGCCCGGCGGCTGGCGCTGGGCGAAGACGCTGCCGATGTTGATGATCCGCCCGCCCTCGCCCAGGTGAGGTTCGGCTGCCTGGATCGCGATCCAGGCTCCGCGGATGTTGACCGCCAGCATGCGGTCGAACGCCTCCAGCGGGAACTGCGCGAGCGGGTGCACTTCGGCGGCGAAGGCGTTGTTGACGACGATGTCCAGGCCGCCGAACCGCTCGACGGTGCGGCGTACCGACTCTTCGATGGCGCCCTGGTCACCGCCGTCGGCCTGGATGGCGAGCGCGCCGGTCTGCGCGGCCAGTTCGTCGGCTCGCTGCCGGGAGTGGACGTAGGTGAACGCGACGTGGATGCCGTCGGCGGTGAGCCTGCGGACGATGCCGGCGCCGATGCCACGCGACCCACCGGAGACCAGAGCTGTTCTCTGCTGCGATGCCATGTCTCCACGCAACCAGCGCGGCGTTGACGAAACGCATACGTGCCGCAGGACGGCTATCGCCGCAGCCCCGCGATGAGGTTGTCCACGAGCAGCTGCCAGCTGTCGGCCAGCCGCAGGATCCGCTGGTCGACGTGTGCCTGGTCGGGCAGGGACAGGTAGAGCAGACCCGGGCCTTCCATGGCCGAGGCGAGCTGCACGCTCAGGCTGTCGAGGTCCAGCGGGGGCAGTCCGGCCTGGCGGAGCAGCATCCGGATGTGCGCGGGCCAGATTCCCGCGTGGGGCGCCCCGCCGGAGATGCTTGCTCCCATCGCCCCGCGCGCGAGCACGTGGTGCTCGACGAGGAACTCGATCCGGGCTCGCCCGAACGCGATCAGCCGGTCCACCGGGTCCGCGCCCGGCCCCAGCGGCGGAGGACCGCTGAGGACTCGGTGCTGGAAGTCACTTTCTTCGTCGTCGAGCAGCGCCAGGAAGATGCCGGCCTTGGTGCCGAAGTGCCGGTGCACGGTGCCTTTGCCCAGGCCGGCGCGCTCCGCCAGGCCGTCGAGGGTGATCTTGTCGGCGCCCACCTCGGCCAGCATCGCGCGAGCGGCGCTCACCAGCGCCCGCCGGTTCCGCGCCGCGTCCACCCGTTCGCGACGTGGGGCTTCGCCGATGAAGTCGAGATCTTCCACGGCCTCAGCGTACTGGCGGAGAAATAAAACGGGGGATCCCCCGGTTCTGTGACGGTGAGCAACACACTCACTCCACATCGCACTTGAGAGGGATGGCAGTCATGGGAGCCTTCGGCACGCTGGACCGTGAAACCGTCGTTCGTTCGACCTCCGTCGACCAGCTGGACCTGGCCGGCAAGCACCTCACCGTCATCGGCGGCACCAACGGCCTCGGCCGCGCCATCGCCCAGCAGGCGCTGGCGCGCGGCGCCGACGTCACGGTCGTCGGGCGCACGCTGCGTGACGCCTCGCACGCGCGACTGCACTTCGTGGCGGCCGATCTGTCCTCGATGCAGGACGCGGCGCGGATCGGACACGAGCTGCCGGCGGAATCGCAGGACGTCGTCCTGTTCACCAACGGCATCACCGCGGCCAAGATCCGCGAAGAGACCGCCGACGGCGTCGAGCGGGACATGGCGGTCAGCTACCTCAGCCGCTACGCCATCCTCCAGGGACTGCGCGACCGCATCGGCACGGCCCGTCTCGGCGAGGCGCCCCGCGCACGGGTGTTCATCATGGCCGGCCCTGGCGGCGACCAGGTCGGCAACCCCGCCGACCTCAACGCGCTGACCAGCTACGACCAGAACAGCGCGCACATGAACACCGTCGCCGCCAACGAGGCTCTGACCATCACCGAAGCCACGACACCGGCCGGACCGGCCTTCTTCGGGCTCAACCCCGGCCTGATCAAGACCGGCATCCGCGCGAACTACCTCGGCGAAGGCAGCCTCGCCCACAAGGTGACCGAAGCGCTCGTCGGCCTGCTGGCCCAGTCGCCGCAGACCTACGCCACGCGGATCGTGCCGCTGCTGTTCACCGATGACCTCGACGGGCGGAGTGGGCTGATGTTCGACCGCAAGGCCCGCCCGATCCGCCCCTCGACCACGATGACGCCGCAGCACGTGCAGAAGTTCATGGCCGCGTCCGAGGAACTGCTCAGCCGTGCACTCGCCTGAACAGTCCGCGGCGCCCTGGCCGCCACCCCAGGTAGCGGCCAGGGTTCCGCGGTTCGCGATCCCCGGCCCGGTCCGGGCCTGGTACGGCGGGGCCGAACTCGACCTCGGCACCCCGCAGCAACGAGCCGTGCTGGCGAATCTGCTGCTGCGAGACGGTAAACCGGCAACCACCGACGACCTGGTGGCCGCGCTCTGGGGTGCGGGAGCACCTGCCGCCGGCGCAGCCGTGATCCGGACCTACCTCTCGCGCCTGCGCAAGGCGCTTCCCATCCCGGTGCTGGAATCGACGCGCGGCCTGCACGCCATCCCGACCCACAATTCCGACCTGATCGACCTGGCACATCAGCGCGCCCGCGCCCGCGCGGCACGCAGAAACGGTGACAGGCAGTCGGAAGCCGCGGCGCTCCGTACTGCTGTGGGGCTGTGGCGGGGCACACCGCTCACCGGCGCCAACGGCGAGTTCGTCGAAGGTGAACGAGCACGGCTGCACCAGCTGCGCCTCGCCGTGGTCGAAGACCTCGCCGCCGCGGACCTCGCGTCCGGACAGCACGCCGAGGTCCCCGACACCCTCGCCGAACTGATCGACGAGCAGCCGCTGCGAGAACGGCCCTACGAACTGCTCATGCTCGCGCTCTACCGGTCCGGCCGCCAGGCCGACGCGCTCGAGGTCTTCGCCGGCATCCGTTCCCTGCTCGACCGCGAGCTCGGCCTGCTACCCGGCCCCGGGCTGCGCGCCATGCACCAGCGCATCCTCGCCGCCGACCCGGCCCTGCTTCCGGCCGGGACACAGCCGACGACCGGGCCACGGCCGAGCGAAAACCGCGACCGCGCCTGCCGGTGCGGACCGTCCGCAGGACCGGACGCGGCCCGTGCCCTGTGACCGTCGCCCCTCCGGTCATTTGACGGACACTGCCACCGAATGCATCCGCCACTGTGATCACCATGGTTCACCGCCGGAACACCGCTGGTCCCCGATCGACTGACACGAGTCCGATCGAATCGCCCATTCCCCATCGCCGGAAAGGTCCGAGCGTGGACTCCGCAAGACGGCACAGCCGGCAAGCCCGAGCCCCGACCACGACGTGACGGTGCGGCCAACGACCGCGCGCATGCAAGGCCGCGAGGCGCGGGCAAGAGCCTCGCCCGGGGGCAACCGCTCCGCAGCGCGTCTCGTGAGTAATTGACGCGTCAACCCCACGGAGCTATTGTTGACACGTCAGCAACTGACGGGTCAACTACGGGGTGAGGGCATGAGCGAGGCGAGCGCACAGCGGCGCCGGCCGTCGCGTGACGAGCTGCGGATCTGGCGGGACTTCATCGAAACCGCGGAACGGCTCAAGACGCGGATGGCGCGGCGGATGCAGCGCGAATCGATCTTGTCTCCCGCGGACTACCAGGTTCTCCTCGCCTTGCACGAGGCGCCGGGGCACCGGCTGCGGTCGGGGGCACTGGCCGACGTGTGCGACTGGGAGCGCAGCCGGCTTTCCCACCACCTGCGGCGGATGGAGAGTCGAGACCTCGTCACCCGGGAGGGCAGCGCGAAAGACCTGCGCGCGGCCGAGATCGTGCTGACCGAGACCGGGGCCGCGGAGCTGCGCCGCGGAGCCGAGCCCCACCTGCAAGCGATCAGCGAGCTGTTCGTCGACGCACTCACTGCCGAGGAGCTCGCGGGCGTCGAGAAGCTCACGGCGGCGCTGCGCCGCCACTTGGAAACCACCGGCGACTGAGCCCGGAGAGGAGGCCGGGCCCAGCGCGCCGACCCGGGTCTGAGCGCACGTAGCGCCCGGGACAGTCCAGCGCGCCCATCGCACTGAGACTCCGTCCGGGTGCGAGCAGCAACAGGACCAGCGCACCGCCCATCACCGGCGACGACGCAGGGCACAGAACTGCCAGTAATACGTGAACGTTCATGCATTTGCTTTGAATAGACCACAGCAGCAAGTGAGCGGGCACGGCCGTCGAGAACACCCTCTCGGCGGGCACGGCCCACTCGTTTCGATCTGACCACGTTCCCGGACCAGGAGAGACCCCATGCCACGAGCAGTGCAGTTCACCCGCTACGGCGGCCCCGAAGTCCTGTCCGTCGTCGACCTTCCCCGCCCCGACCCCGCCGAAGGACAGCTCCTCGTCCAGGTCGTGGTGGCCTCGCTCAACCCGGCCGAAGTCGGCATCCGCGAAGGCGTGTACGCCCAGCGGTGGCCGGCGGAATTCCCGATGGGCCAGGGGCACGACTTCTCCGGCGTCGTCGCCGCGCTCGGCCCGGGCGTCACCGGCTTCGCCGTCGGCGACCCGGTGATCGGGTTCGCGCCCCGCGCCGCGATGGCCGACTACACCGTCATC